>JAHEGL010000265.1 GCA_024645145.1 Planktotalea sp. | reverse complement strand
CAGATGATCTTTTCCCTAATTATGCTGTGGCTGAGTTTTTACCCCCCCAGCGATGCGCCTTATTTCGTTTTGTTCATGATTTGGCAAACTTCTGTGTTCTTTCTTGCGGGTATGACAATCGGTAATCTTAACGCGCTGGCGATGGAACCTGTGGGTCATATCGCGGGAATAGCGGCGTCATTGTTGGGCGGCATCGCAACAATCTTGGGCACGCTGATCGCGATTCCTGTGGGCTTGATGTTTGCGGGAACCCCTGCCCCTTTGGCTGGCGCTGGTGCAATAATTTGCTGTGCGTCAACGCTTTTGATGCTTTGGCTGCGCCGCTGTGAAATGCGCGCAAACTGATGCGTCGTTTCACTTGCAGTCGATCTGATCTAGAGTCTGAACAACGGCGTGACAATGATACCCTGCACGGCGGGATCAAAGGAAAGGTTGCGTTGCTTGATGCGGAGGCGATTGGCTTACCCTTACGGTCTTTATCCAAGTACGCACAGATCAATATGATCCTGATTGGTCAGCCAAATTCGCGCGCGCAACACGTGCGTTGCCGTAAATCCAAGGCGTGTACCGCATGTCTGGCGATTTAGATTATTTGATACGCGCGCGCGTGGCGGATATGCAAGATTATGATCGCCTCTATCAAAAGCTGACAAACTCTGTTTCACTTGCCGATGTGTCTGCCAGCTTTGTGATGGAAGAAATCAAAGACACCACTGCCCTGCCCCTTTGAAGGTCTACGCGCATGCCAACGCACTACATTATTCTTTTAATGGCGGTCTTTAGTGAAACGATCGGGACCGCGGCCCTGCAAGCCAGTCAACAGTTCAGTAAATTCTGGCCGTCGGTTATTGTTGTGATTGCCTATGCGATTAGTTTCTATTTGCTCGCTTTGGCCCTTCGCTCAATCCCGCTTGGGATTGCTTATGCGCTATGGTCTGGACTTGGCATTTTCTTTATCGGCTGTATCGGCTTTTTGGTTTACGGGCAAAAACTCGATCTGCCCGCAATCCTTGGCATGGGAATGATCCTAGGCGGGATTGTCGTGATCCACCTATTCTCAAACACATCAACGCATTAGCGTTTAGCCCATCGCGCGTAATCGCTTGATCAAGCTTGAGGTGTCCCAACGGCCCCCGCCAAGCTTTTGGACGTCTTTATAAAACTGATCGACCAAAGCCGTCACAGGCAAGCTCGCGCCGTTCTCATCAGCTGTATCAAGACAGATACCCAAGTCTTTGCGCATCCAATCTACCGCAAAGCCATGTTCGAACTCGTCCTCAATCATCGTTTCATAGCGGTTGGACATTTGCCAAGACCCAGCTGCGCCTTGCGAAATTACCTCGACCACAGCGCGTCCATCAAGTCCTGCTTTTTCCGCAAAATGCAGCGCTTCTGAAAGACCTTGAACCAAGCCCGCAATTGCAATCTGGTTGCACATCTTGGTCATTTGACCAGCGCCACTTTCGCCAATGCGGCGGCACATCTTGGAATATGCGTCCATCACAGGTTCTGCACGCGCATAAGCCCTTTCATCACCGCCACACATGATCGACAAAGCACCGTTCTCAGCACCCGCTTGTCCACCGGAAATAGGCGCATCAACAAAACTGATATGCAAGCTATCGGCCGCTTTATAGAGTTCGGCCGTGACTTTTGCTGACACGGTTGTGTGATCCACAAAGACCGAGCCGCTTTCCATCCCTGCGAATGCACCATCTTCGCCAAGACATACAGAGCGCAAATCATCATCATTGCCAACGCAGGCAAAAACAAACTCAGCGCCATCCGCAGCCTCACGTGGGGTTGCTGCAAAATTGGCCTTGTTCGTGTCAGCCCAAGTGCGCGCCTTGTCCGTCGTTCGATTGTAAACCGTGACCTCGTAACCCGCATTCACCAGATGCGCCGCCATCGGAAAACCCATGACTCCAAGACCTAAAAATGCACATTTCGCCATCGGCTTTTCCCTTCGTTTGAATTACTCTAAACGGTGTGTCGAAGCGCGCGCATAATGACAAGGGCTTTGGCGCGTAAAAGCGCCGCATATGACCCGTATTTGAAACGAGAGACTGAACTATGGTGATGATTTTTCGCTGGGCGTTACGCCTGACAGGGGCAGCGATTGCTCTTGCTGTTCTCGCAGCGTTTCTGGCCTATTTCCTCGCGTCTCGTTCACTGCCGGATTATACCAAAACGCTAGACGTCGAGGGTATTGCGGCGCCGGTCGAAATTGTGCGCGACAACGCCAATGTGCCACACATCTTTGCAAGCAACGATGCTGACGTCTTCTTTGGTCTTGGCTACGCCCATGCGCAGGATCGCTTGTGGCAAATGACCATGTTGCGCCGCACCGCCCAAGGGCGTTTGTCAGAAGTCTTTGGACGCCGCACGCTCAGCATCGACACACTTTTGCGCCGCCTCGATATTTACCGCCTCGCGAGCTTGTCGGTGGATAGCCAAGATGCGCGCACAAATGACGCGCTCAGCGCATATGCAGCCGGTGTTAATATGCGCATCGCAGAGATTAACAATCGTTCATTGGGACGTGGCGCGCCTGAAATGTTCATGTTCAGTGCACCTATTTCGCCATGGCGCGCAGCTGATTCATTGGCAGTCACAAAACTCATGGCACTGCAGTTGTCGGGTCATTTGCAGGACGAAGTCTTGCGCGCGCGGACGTCACTGGTTTTGCCTGATGAAGCGCGTCTTTCTGATATTCTACCGGATATGCCGGGTACGGGCATTGCAGCCTTGCCGAAATATGCATCGCTTTTTGACACGCCCTTATCGCGCTATGCGGCTGCTTCAACCGAACGCCATCCGCTGCATCCTGTTCCAGCACGTGGATTAGGTGGCGCGTCCAACGCGTGGGCTGCTGCCCCGTCTCGTTCTGCCACGGGCGGGACGCTGCTTGCCAATGACCCACACCTTGGGTTCACAGCCCCTGCGATTTGGTACCTTGCACGCCTTGAGTTGGAAGCTGGCGGGGTGATTGGTGGCACAATTCCAGGGATGCCTGTCGTTCTTGCGGGACGCAGTGCTACGATCGGCTGGGGCA
>JAHEGL010000262.1 GCA_024645145.1 Planktotalea sp. | reverse complement strand
CGGGCATCGTTGCGGGTATCGCTGCAGGTGTCGCTCATGTAGGCGGCATGGTCGTGGCGCTTTATGTGCTCTCGCAAAACCAACCTGCGAAAATGATGCGCGGCACGCTGGTGGTTTACCTCTTCCTCGCCTCTTTCGGGTCCTTCCTGTTCCAGATGTACTTCGATGTCATGACATGGCTCGCCGCAACGCGCGGGCTCGTCTTCGCGCCAGTCGCGATGCTTGGCGTGTTCGTTGGCACGAAGTTCTTCAGCCCCAAGTGGGAACCCTATTACCGTCCATTTTGTCTCAACCTCTTGATGTTTTTGGCATCTTTGGGTCTGATCCGTCTCGCATTCTAAGTTCACCTGCCCGAAGGGGGAAAAATCACATGCCCAAAGATCAACCGGTTCTAGATCTCTCCCCCCACGTCTCTGACGAGGTGCGCAAAACCACCTGCTACATGTGTGCCTGCCGCTGCGGCATCAATGTGCATATGAAAGAGGGTAAGGTCGCCTATATCGAGGGCAACAAAGATCACCCCGTGAACAAGGGGGTACTGTGCGCCAAAGGCTCTGCTGGTATCATGCAAGTCAACGCGCCGTCGCGTCTTAAGGCACCCTTGAAGCGTGTTGGTCCGCGTGGCTCTGGTGAGTTTGAAGAGATTTCATGGGAAGAGGCGCTGACAATAGCAACGGATTGGCTTGCACCGATCCGTGCGGAGAACCCTGAGAAACTGGCGTTCTTCACGGGGCGTGATCAATCGCAGTCCTTCACATCCTTCTGGGCGCAGCACTTTGGCACGCCAAACTATGCGGCGCACGGTGGTTTCTGTTCTGTAAATATGGCTGCCGCTGGCATCTATACGATGGGCGGCGCGTTCTGGGAATTTGGTCAGCCGGATTGGGATTACACCAAGCTGTTCATGCTCTTCGGCGTAGCAGAGGATCACGACAGTAACCCTATAAAAATGGGCATCGGCAAAATCAAAGAGCGGGGCGCGCGTGTGATCGGTGTGAACCCGATCCGCACAGGTTATAACGCTGTCGCAGATGATTGGGTTGGCATCACACCCGGCACGGATGGTTTGTTCATCCTCGCGCTAGTGCATCAGTTGATGAAAGCGGGTAAGATCGACCTAGAGTATCTCGCGCAATACACGAATGCGCCTGTTTTGGTCGATGCAGAGACGGGCCTGTTGATGCGCGACGACGCTGGCAAGGAACTAGTGATCGACCGCAACACTGGCAAGCTCACACCCTTTGATCAAAAGGGCGTTCGCCCTGACTTGTCCACGTCTTACCGTCATGCAGGCGTGACCCATAAACCTGTGTTCCACTTGATGGCAGAGCGGTATCTGTCCGAGGAATACGCGCCCGAAGCCGTGGCCGAGCGTTGCGGCATCCCCGCCGAACGCATTCGCGGCATCGCGAACGAGCTCGCGCGCGTCGCGTTTGAGGAAAGCTTTGAGCTGGATCACGAGTGGACCGATTTCCGCGGTGAAACGCATTCGAAAATGACGGGGCGCCCTGTCTCTTTCCACTCCATGCGCGGGATCTCTGCACACTCCAATGGTTTCCAGACCTGCCGCTCCCTGCATGTCTTGCAAATTCTGCTTGGCACTGTCGAAGTCCCTGGTGGTTTCCGCTTCAAGCCACCCTATCCAAAGCCAGCGGCGATCCATCCCAAGCCACACTATGGTGTGACACCGGGCAAGCCTTTGGATGGTCCACATCTTGGTTTCGTACATGGCCCTGATGATCTGGCGTTAAAAGCCGATGGCACAGCGGCGCGCATCGACAAAGCGTTCACATGGGACAACCCGATGAGCGCGCATGGCATGATGCACATGGTGATTTCCAACGCATATGCGGGAGATCCCTATAAGATCGACACGCTGTTTATGTATATGGCGAACATGGCGTGGAACTCTTCGATGAACACGCGTGGCGTGATCGACATGCTGACGGATAAAAACGAGGAAACAGGCGAATACGTGATCCCACGGATCATCTACTCCGATGCCTATTCTTCCGAAATGGTCGCTTATGCGGACCTGATCTTGCCTGACACTACGTATTTGGAGCGTCACGACTGTATCTCACTCCTTGATCGTCCAATCTGCGAGGCAGACGCGGCTGCGGATGCAATTCGCTGGCCTGTGATTGAGCCTGACCGCGATGTGCGCGGCTTCCAATCTGTACTTTGCGAGTTAGGTGCGCGCCTCGACCTGCCGGGTTTCATCAATGAGGACGGTAGTCAGAAATACGCCGATTACGCCGACTACATCACCAACCACATCCGCAAGCCGGGCATTGGCCCTCTTGCAGGTTGGCGCATGGGTGAAAAGGGTCTGCAAAACGGTCGTGGCGACGCAAATGAAGCGCAACTCGATGCGTACATCGAGAATGGCGGCTTTTTTGTTGAGCACATCCCAGATGGCGCAAACTACTACAAACCTTGGAACATGGCGTACCAAGACTGGGCGGTGGGCATGGGCATTATCGACAAGCCAGAGCCGTATCTTTTCAGCCTTTATGTTGAGCCAATGCGCAAGTTCCAGCGTGCTGCTGAAGGACATGGCGAGCGTCAACCACCAGAGCATCTGCGCGAGCGCATCAAAGAGACGATGGATCCGCTGCCGATCTGGTATGAACCGTTTGAGGACAGCGCTGTTGATGTGGATGAATATCCTGTTCACGCACTGACGCAGCGCCCGATGGCGATGTATCATTCGTGGGGCAGCCAGAACGCTTGGTTACGCCAGATCCACGGTCACAACCCGCTCTATTTGCCTACGAACCTGATGCAGAAACATGGCCTAAAAGATGAAGATTGGGCAACCGTCACATCCACACACGGCTCGATCACTGTGCCAGTGATGGAAATGGCCGCGCTTAATGAAAACACCGTTTGGACATGGAACGCCATTGGCAAACGCAAAGGCGCGTGGGCCTTGGAAGAGGACGCACCAGAAGTCACCAAAGGCTTCTTGCTGAACCACCTTATCCACGAGCTGATGCCGCCAAAAGGCGACGGCCTTCGTTGGGCAAACTCTGATCCGATCACCGGCCAA
>JAHEGL010000252.1 GCA_024645145.1 Planktotalea sp. | reverse complement strand
GCTGCGGTTCTTAGCATTGCGCTGCAGCTTTCGGATTCAGAGGAGTTTCAACGTCGCTCTGGCGCGCCAAGTGATCCGGAATGGGATAAATTGCGGCCAAGCGTTTCACCAAGCGTGTCATCCAGTGACGACAAAGCTCTCACAATCGTTCTTGACCCGGGTCACGGAGGGATCGACCCGGGGGCAGTAAGCGCTGGCATTACTGAAGCAGCCTTGATGTTTGTTTTGGCGCAGGAGGTTCGCGATGCTTTGCTGCGCTCTGGCGATGTGAATGTTGTGTTGACGCGACAAGGGGATGAGTTCGTTTCGCTTGAGCGACGTGTCAAGATCGCGCGCGCAGCCAAGGCTGATTTGTTTGTGTCTTTTCATGCGGACGCCCTCGCAAGCGGCAAGGCGAACGGCGCAACAGTGTATACCCTTTCAGAAGAGGCGAGCGACGCTGCTTCTGCCGCTTTGGCCGAACGTCACAATCGCGCTGATCTGCTTGCAGGCGTTGATCTGAGTGGTCAAGACGATGAAATCGCGGCAATCTTGATGGATCTCGCGCGATTAGAAAACAAACCGCGCTCCGAAGCGCTCGCGCGTGGGATCACCCTCGGGATCAACACGGAAGTCGGGCATACATACAAACTCCCAATTCAATCAGCGGGTTTTTCTGTTTTGAAAGCGCCTGATATCCCCTCAGTGCTGATCGAAGTCGGGTTTCTTTCAAGCAAAGACGACCTCACCAAACTCACAGATCCGATTTGGCGCATGAAGATGGTCGTCGGTATTCATAATGGAATTCAAGCTTGGCTATTGAACGATGCTGCTGATGCGCAGCTCAGACGCAAATAATGTGATTAAGATAAACCATGACCATGCGCAAAAAGCTGCTTACGCCGGCGTCGGTTGTGTTTTGACCATTTGGTACGCGCGGCGTATACACTGCATATAAAAAACGGGGGCCGACACGTGCTCAGAGCAATTTTATCATTCTTTGGATCAATCTTTTCCCTTGTTACCATGGGGTTGATGATGGTCGCGTTAACCATTGGCGCGATTTTCTGGATGTATGGCCGTGATCTTCCAAGTCACGACAGCCTTGCTCAATACAAACCACCGACGATTTCACGGATTTATTCCGGCGAAGGACAAATCATTGACGAATTTGCCAAAGAGCGTCGTTTATTCGCGCCGGCTGACGAAATTCCCGAAATGGTGAAGCACGCTTTGATTTCCGCGGAAGACAAGAATTTCTACACACACGCAGGCTATGACACGCGCGGCATGGCGTCTGCGTTGCGGGACGCTGTGGTGTCGCGCGGACAAAACGTGCGTGGTGCCTCTACGATCACGCAGCAGGTGATGAAAAATTTCTTGTTAGACGGCTCACGCCGCGCAGAACGCAAGATCAAAGAGATTATTCTCGCAACGCGGATCGAAGAGACGCTGACCAAGGATGAAATTCTCGAACTTTACATGAATGAGATTTTTCTAGGCCAAAATAGCTTTGGCTTTGCTGCGGCGTCGCAGACTTATTTCAACAAAACAATGGGTGAACTCGCGCCGCATGAGGCGGCTTTTCTTGCTTCGATGCCAAAGGCGCCAAGTCAGTTTCATCCGGTGCGCCGCAAAGAGCGTTTAAAGCAACGTCGTGATTTCGTGCTGAAAGAAATGATGGAGAACGGCTATATTGCGGAAGCTGTTTACCAAAGCGAAGTGCAACAACCACTTCGATCTGTGCAGAATGGTGACTTTGAAAGCTTCAAATCGGCGCTGCCGCCGCGTGATTACTTCACAGATGAGATTCGTCGCCAATTGAGCCGTGATTTCGGAGAGGGTGAATTCTTTACAGGTGGTTTGACCGTACGCGCAACGATTGACTCGGAGATGCAAGCAGAAGCAGCCGATGCATTGCGCCGTGGACTTGAGCACTACGACCGCTCGCAAGGGATTTGGCGCGGGACTGGCAAAAAGATTGAAGCTGATCAACTCGGTAGTGAAGAGGCGTGGCGCGCTGCTTTGCGCGATGTGAACGTCGCGCGTGATATCACGCTTGAGAATAAGTGGCATCCTGCTGTGGTGCTTGAAGTCGGTTCCAATGAGGCCCGCGTAGGACTTGAGGGTGTGGAAGAAGACGGGGATGGACACTGGATTCCTGCGAAAGATGTGCAATGGGCGCGCAAGCGTTTGGATGACGGCGGCTTGGGTCGCAAAGCACGGGTCGCGGGCGATCTGCTAGAAGTCGGGGACG
This sequence comes from Planktotalea sp., assembly GCA_024645145.1. Lineage (GTDB taxonomy): Bacteria > Pseudomonadota > Alphaproteobacteria > Rhodobacterales > Rhodobacteraceae > Planktotalea. The sequence continues at coordinate 833 of JAHEGL010000252.1, read as the reverse complement.
TTTTGCATGTGCGCAAAATGACCGCCGATGACACCGGCGCTTTCATCCGTTGGACGATCCGCCAAGTGCCTGAAGTGCAAGGTGGTTTCATGGCTATGGATGTGAATTCCGGTCGTGTCATTGCGATGCAGGGTGGATTTTCTTATCAGCATTCTGTCTTTAACCGTGCCACGCAAGCGCAGCGCCAACCGGGCTCTAGTTTTAAACCCTTTGTTTACGCCTCTGCGCTAGATAGCGGCTATACCCCTGCGACGATTGTCGTTGACGCACCGATTGAAATTAACACCCCGCAAGGTCTGTGGCGTCCCAAGAACGCCTCCAAGACATTTTACGGCCCAACACCATTGCGCACGGGCATCGAGCGATCGCGTAACTTGATGACAATCCGTCTTGCGAAAGAGGTGGGCATGGATACCGTGGGCAGCTACGCCGAGAAATTCGGCGTTTACCAAGAGGGCGATTTTCTACGCGTTCTGGCGAACTCGCTTGGCTCTCAGGAAACGACTTTGTTCAAGATGGTCGCCGCCTACGCAATGTTTGCCAATGGTGGTGAGAGGGTAGAGCCAACGTTGGTTGACCGGGTTCAGGACCGCTACGGTAAGACAGTTTACAAGCATGACGAACGGATTTGTACCGACTGTAATGACCCCGCGATTGCACCCACCCGCAGCCCGCGCATCGTGTCCGACCGTGAACGTGTGATGGATGCTGTAACAGCGTATCAGTTGACGTCTATGATGCGCGGCGTTGTTGAGCGCGGCACTGCGTCCGGCACGGTTAATCTGGGTGTGCCGACAGCGGGCAAGACCGGCACCACAAACGACGCGCGTGAT
>JAHEGL010000209.1:2941-15132 GCA_024645145.1 Planktotalea sp. | reverse complement strand
GGTGTCTGGATCACGATCCTCGGCACGCGGCGCTTTGCCAAGACCCGCAGACTGGCGGATAAACGGTTCGTACACATGCTTCCACAAAGGACGCGGATGGATGAACATTTTGTAATAGAAACCAGCTGGCAAAAAGCGGCTCAAGTGTTTGTTGACTGCACCAATGTCGAACTCAAGGCTCGGCCAATGATTTTGGCTGGCAATCTTTAGACCATCAAATAATTCCGTTACCGTCGCACGTTGGTTCGGCTCGAAATCATCCGTGCCGCCCATATTGAACAGCGCATTCGGCTCTTCGCCACCGCTGGCGACAATACCGCGAGGACGGTGATATTTGAACGAACGCGCGACCATCATCTGATCGTTGGCAAGCAAGGCAGAGGCGAGCGTGTCACCCTCAACACCTTTCAACTTTTTGCCATTGAAATCAAAACTCAGCTGCGCGCCGCCGTCGGTGAAACGGCCGCCCTGTTTAAGACGAGTGCTCATGAGAAATTCCTCCAAGACCAACCGGGCCGTTTGGCGCTAATAGCGTCTTTGATTTCTTGCGGTGGCTCAAAGCTCTGGGCGGGATACGTGCCGAACACTTCAAGCGTCTGTGTGCAGCGCGCCGCATGAAACCACTTGCCACAGCCGTTGTTGTGACGCCAGCGTTCAAAATGCACACCGCGCGGGTTTTCCCGCATGAAGAGGTATTCTTCGAATTGGTCATCTGTAGAGCCGACGGAGTGGCGTTTCAGATGCGCCTCACCCCCAGCATGGAATTCAGTTTCTTCGCCGCTTACGCCGCAGCAAGGACAATCAAGGATTAGCATGGCAATGCCTCCAACTTGAAAAATTGGGTCTTCACGCATAGTCTATTGGCATGAATGGAATTTTTTGGGTACTTGGCGGCGTGTTCGCCCTCGGTCTTGGCATCGCGCTTTATGAGCGACGCAAAAAAAAGTTGTTGCTCGCGCATGACTTCAACCAACTTGGAGCCGAAAACGAAACGGATCGCACCGCGACACACGTCAAGGATGAGATGGCCGCGAGAACGGCTTTCACACATTTGAACCATTAGTGCGCCACCCCCGCAGCAACGCTCTCGTCGATGAACTTGCCCTCTTTGAAACGCCACATAGAGAACTCTTCCGTCAAAGGCGAAGCCCCCTTCGCCATCAGCTCCGCCATAGCCCAGCCAGACCCCGGAATGGCCTTGAAGCCCCCCGTACCCCAACCGCAGTTCATGAACATGCCCTCAACCGGCGTCTTGGACAAAATCGGCGAACGATCCCCCGTCACATCCACAATGCCGCCCCATTGGCGCAGCATCTTGAGGCGGGAGAGCATCGGAAACGTCTCGATCAGCGCGCGCACGGTTTCTTCAACGTGATGGAACGATCCGCGCTGGGTGTAGTTGTTGTAGCCATCCGTGCCGCCACCTATGACCATTTCGCCTTTGTCAGATTGCGACAAATAACCGTGCACCGTGTTCGCCATCACCACGATGTCCATCGCGGGTTTGATCGGCTCCGACACCAGCGCTTGCAACGCCACGCTTTCCATCGGCAAACGGAAACCCGCCATCTCGGCCAACACCGATGAATGCCCGGCAACAACACCGCCGAGCTTGTCGCAATCAATTGCACCTTTGGTGGTGTCGACGCCAGCAACTTTGCCACCCTCGGTACGCACATTGGTGACTTCGCATTTCTGGATAATGTCCATGCCCATATCAGAACAGGCACGCGCATAGCCCCACGCGACAGCATCGTGACGCGCCGTCCCACCGCGGGCCTGCCAAAGACCACCAAGCACAGGATAGCGCGGGCCGTTGAGCTCGATAATCGGGCAAATCTCTTTCACTTTGCCCGGGCCAATCCATTCGGTCGGAACACCTTGCAAGGCATTGGCATGAGCCGTGCGTTTATAGCCGCGAATTTCGTGTTGGGTTTGCGCCAACATCAAAACGCCGCGCGGGGAGAACATCACATTATAATTCAGGTCCTGCGACAAGTTCTCATAAAGCGAGCGCGATTTCTCATAGATCGCCGCAGACGGGTCTTGCAGATAGTTTGAGCGAATAATCGTCGTGTTACGCCCAGTGTTACCGCCGCCAAGCCAGCCTTTTTCGATGATAGCAACATTAGTGATGCCGAAGTTCTTGCCCAGATAATAGGCCGTCGCCAGACCATGACCGCCCGCGCCAACGATGATCACATCGTATTTCGACTTTGGCTCCGGTGAGCGCCATGCACGCTCCCATCCTGTGTGATGACGCAAAGCTTCACGCGCGACGGCAAAGGCTGAATAACGCTTCATGATGGACACCCTCAGGTTAGAAAAACGGCAGTAGACTCGACTTTGGCAAACGGATTCGTCGTTCATTTCGTTTTGGGCTTGATGGCGGAAAAGAGGATACTCCGACCGACAAAAAAACGCGCGAAAGCGACGAAGCCTGATAATCCTGATCTAAGCCAAGCAATCACAAATGCAAAGCCGCTCAGTGACGTCGCCTGCGACATAAACTGCAATCACGCGCTTTCGTACGCGCGTGTGCGCTCTGCCTCTTTTTTTTGCGGCGATTGCAGACTAAATGTGTGGCGAACGAGGAGACGACATGACCTTTTGGCTGATTACATCTGTTTTAGCGATTGGAGCCTGCGGTTTGCTGGCATTGGCCTTGTCGCGCGGCCATGAAGGCGCGCGACCCGCGGCGGAGTTTGACCTTAACGTGTATCGCGATCAGCTCGCTGAAGTAGAGCGTGATCATGCGCGCGGCGTTATCGACAGTGATGATGCGGAACGCTTGAGCACAGAAATTTCACGGCGGATATTGGCGGCAGACAAGGCCCTTCAAGACGAACACAACGATGCACATAGCCCTGTTGCCCCACGCTATGGTGCAATCGTCGCATTTGGCGTTGTCCTCATCGGTGGCTCTTTTTACTTTTACCGCGATCTGGGCGCACCGGGGTATGGTGATCTTGCATTAGCAACCCGCATCGAAGCAGCCGCAGTCGCGCGCGCGGAACGTCCAAGCCAAGAAACGGCAGAAGCCTCCCTGCCCGCTGCAACGATTGATCCTAACGCTCCGCAATCCTATCTCGACTTGATTGAAAAGCTGCGCGAAGCGGTCGAAAAGCGACCTGACGATATTGAAGGCGCAAAACTTCTTGCGATGCATGAAATGCGACTGGGCAATGCGGTTGCAGCGCATCAGGCGCAAGCGACTGTGATCAGCCTTAAAGACAGCCACGCCACCGCACAAGACTACGCAACTTACGCTGATATGCTTGTGATTGCAGCCGGCGGATACGTCTCTCCCCTTGCGGAGCGTGCATTGGCATTAACTTTGCAAAAGGACCCTAAGAATGGCGTAGCGCGCTATTATACAGGCTTGATGATGTTGCAAGTGGGCCGTCCCGACATCGCGTTTCGTGCTTGGGCAAGATTATTGCAAGAAAGCCCCGATGATGCCGGTTGGGTGCCCGCAATTCGCGAACAGATCGAAGAGCTCGCCTTTCGCGCCGGCGTCGAATACGAGCTTCCCCCCTTGCGCGATGCCTCTTTGACAGGCCCAAGCGCAGAGGATATTCAAAACGCGCAAGAGCTGAGCGAAGAAGACCGCGCAGACATGATCCGAGGCATGGTTGCACAACTCTCTGATCGCCTTGCCACAGAAGGCGGCAGCCCTGAGGAATGGGCGCGTCTGATTTCAGCTTTGGGTGTGTTGGGCGAAGCTGATCAAGCAGCGCTCATCTGGCAAAACGCCAAAGATGTGTTCAGCGACCGACCCGATGCCTTGGCAGTCGTGCGCAACGCGGCGCGTGAACTTGGCGTCACCCAATGATTGTAGAGAGCGTTGAAGACTTTGCTCAAAGCCTAAAGCAAGGGCACTCTCTTATTGGTTTGGACCTTGGGACAAAGACAATCGGTGTCGCCGTGAGCGACGGGCTTTTATCGGTCGCCAGTCCGTTGGAAACAATAAAGCGTAGCAAATACACCGTCGATGCTGCGCGCTTGAGCGAGATCATTGCCAAACGCGAGATTGGCGGCATTGTCCTTGGTCTCCCCTTCAATATGGATGGATCAGAAGGCCCAAGGTGCCAATCTACCCGCGCCTTCGCACGCAATTTCGCCCGCCAGACTGACCTGCCAATTACTTATTGGGATGAGCGCCTGTCTACGGTTGCTGCGGAGCGCGCTTTGCTTGAAGCGGATGCGTCGCGCAAACGGCGCGCTGAGGTGATTGATAATATCGCGGCAGCTTACATTTTGCAGGGTGCTCTGGATCGTCTGTCACACATCAAGCGAGCGGCTTCCGTATGAGTGCACCAGTCTGGACCCGAAATGAAATCGACAGCCCATGCGTGCAAATTTGCGTGGTCCATCCAGAAACCCGTTTGTGCACTGGATGTAACCGATCAATCGATGAAATAACGAAATGGTCAAAGATGACGCCCGCAACGCGCGCGTCCATCATGGCAGAGCTTCCAAGCCGTCAGGCAGTTCCAAAGGGACGTCGCGGCGGCCGCGCTGCCCGTCTAAAGCGCTAAAGCTTTGTGATACTGCGACCTAAACGCGCCGTTTGACGCATACGTTTCTTATCTTGCTGAATGTCCGCGCTTTGCTGCGGGTCATCTGAATTTCGCCCTTTGCGCTTCGCTATTTGATCGACACCTGCATTGATGCCTTTGTTGATCGCAATGCTCATAACGCGACGGATTACCATATTAATGATTGTATTCATATTCATGGGATTGCTCCTGTTTATGCCTCAAAGACGCATTTAGTGCTCGATTGTGTAGATTTCAGGGCAATATATCCAATTACTCTTCAAAAAGCTCGCTCTGATTTTCGTCACCGTCGTCTTCATCGCCATCAAGGGCTGCGCTGAGGTCAGGCGGTGGGCGGTTTTCCAACAGCCCCGCAGAGCGCAATTCTTTAAGACCTGGCAAATCACGCGCGCTCTCAAGGCCGAATTGATCCAGAAAATCAGGCGTCACGACGAATGTCACTGGCCGTCCAGGTGTCATCTTGCGACGTCCAAACCGAATCCATTCCATCTCAAGCAATTGATCCACTGTACCGCGCGACACAGACACGCCGCGAATTTCTTCGATCTCAGCTCTGGTCACAGGTTGATGATAAGCGATAATCGCTAAAGTTTCGATCGCAGCGCGCGATAGTTTGCGTGTCTCAACCGTTTCTTTTTGCATCAGAAAACTCAGATCACCTGCGGTACGCATCGCATAGGCGTTGCCCGTTTTCATCAGCGTGACACCGCGACCTTCATAACGCTTTTTGACATGAACCAATGCCTCCGCAGCGTCACATCCATGGGGCATTCGTGCATCCAATTCAGCGACAGTGACAGGCTCCGCACTTGCGAAAAGCACAGCTTCAACCATGCGCTCCTGTTCGCCCATTGGCGGCGCTTCGAATAGGCTTTGCTCGATCTCGGATGTCTCTTCATCCGCGGCGTGTGGCTCACTCACCCTGCTCTCTCCGTCGTAATTCTATGGGCTCAAACATCGCGCTTTGGCGGATCTCTGCTTTGCCCTCTTTCACAAGCTCCAAGGATGCCGCAAATGTTGCCGCCGTCGCAGAGCGGCGCTTTATCGGATCATTTTGCCACCCTTCCGGCAAATATGATGAAATATCCGTCCACTTTCCTGCGAACCCGATCAAGCCACGCATATGTCCAAGCGCTTCCTCCATCGTGTAGACCGCATCGCGATCCATCATAAACGGGCGAAATTCATCTCGGGTTCTTATTCGAGCATAGCCTTGCATCAGATCCAGCAATGTCGCGGAATATGTTATTTTACGCACGCGCTCGACAACCTCGGGAATACCACGCGCAAAGAAATCGCGCCCCAGTCGGTCACGCGCCATGAGCCGAGCCGCTACATCTCGCATCGCCTGTAACCGTTCCAGCTGGAACGCAAGATGCGCCGCAAGTTCTTCACCAGTGGGGCCCTCTTCACTCGGATCAGGCGGCAAAAGCAAACGCGATTTCAAAAACGCGAGCCAGGCAGCCATAACAAGGTAGTCCGCGGCCAATTCCAAACGCAGCTCTTTCGCACGCTCAACGAATAGCAAATATTGTTGCGCCATTTGCAGAACAGAAATTTTGCGCAGATCCACCTTTTGAGTACGCGACAGAGACAAAAGGATATCGAGCGGACCCTCATATCCATCCACATCGACAATAAGCGCTTCTGCGGCCATGCGCTCTTCAACAGACAATTTGCTCTCGCCCATTGTCTCAAACGCATTTGTCGTGTCCGTGGTGTCAGACGTCATGTCCTGCCTCATTTGCAAGAGCTTCAAGCTGCGCGTGCAAATGAGAAATGTCAACAGGATCTGAGGTGCGACGACAGGCAAGTGCTGCATCAGCGCGGCCTTGGCTCTTATCGCTCATGGCCCCGGATGCGGCGACAACTTCTTCCATCTCCGCCATATCACCATTGCAATGCAAAACGATATCGCACCCTGCATCAATTGACAGACGCGACAGTTCCGTCAGCGATCCTGTCAAAGCTTTCATGGTGATGTCATCGGTCATGATAAGCCCGTCAAAACCAATATCGTCGCGGATGACAGCCATCATTTTTGGGGACAACGTCGCAGGACGGTCATCAAAAGCGGTATATGTAATGTGCGCCGTCATGCCCATTGGCAGGTCATTCAAAGCTTCAAATGCCGCGAAATCGCTCTGACGCAAGACCTCACCGTTGGTATCAACAATCGGGAGATCAAGGTGGCTGTCCGAAACGGCCCGTCCATGTCCTGGAATATGTTTCAACACAGGTAGGACACCGCCATCAAGCAAGCCACCCGCCACTGCCTGACCAACCTTAACAACATCTTCTAACGTACTGCCATAGCATCTATTTTTGAGAAATTCATGCGTATCTTCGCTGGCAATATCCATCATTGGCGCACAGTTGGAATCGATCCCAAGAGAGAACAGCTCATCCGCAATAATGCGGTAGCGTAGATACATTGCGCGCGGTGCGTTTTTACCAAAGCGCTCAACATCATCAAGCGGCGGTAGCCACTGATGCGCAAGCGGAGGACGTAGGCGCTGCACGCGCCCACCCTCTTGATCAATCGTGATTGGCGCATCGCGGCCAACAGCATCGCGCAAGCTGTCACACAAAGCACGAATTTGATCCGGCGTTTCAAGGTTGCGATCAAATAGGATAAAGCCGAAAGGATCCGCTTCTTTGAAGAAACTGATTTCGCACGCGCTAAGCGTCGTGCCAAGGCAGCCAAGGATGGTTGCCCCGTTTGCCATTAGCGTGTCACCACTGGAATACAGTCAGTGTTCTGTGCAGTCAGAGCAGAGCAAAACCGTCGTGCATCCGCGAGATCGCTAAATCCATGGGCGCGCAAACGATAAAAGGTACGTCCGCCGCTTGTCGCTTTCTGAACAACGCGATCTTTGCCGGCCATATAATCTGCAAAGCGCTCTGAAAAACGCGACCATTCTTGGCGAGCAATCTCTGGGCTTTCATAGGCACCAAGCTGAACAAGCCGCGTTCCTGCTGGAATGGCAGAAGGGTTAATCTCATTTACGCCACTCGCGCCCGTCCAAACAGCGCCAAGCGAAGCAGTTCTTACCCCATCAGGGCGGACTTTTGGCCGCAACGAAATCGTCACACCTGGTATACTGCCTGCAATAGCATCTTGGCTTACAACAAGTGGCGCAGGTTCAGCAAGTGTCTGCGCAGCTGCGGGCTGCACATTCGCAACGGATGTTACGACTGGCGCGCTTTGCACTTGGCCTTGGGTGGTCAATGGTGTGGCACCCGCAGCAATTTGTGCCGCCAATGCTTCAATAGATGCCATTTTCGGGTCAGCCTCAGCGACCACCTCTTCAACAGGTGCCGTCAATGTTAGTGTATCCGTCGCATTTTCGTCTGGCGCAAAACGGGGCTGCGCAGCTGCGAGTTGATCGATAAGCGCCGTGTCTTCGCTTGCAAGATCGATCGGCTCAGGGGCAAGTACAATGCGATCAGATGGACCAGCAGTTCCGCCAGCCGCTGCAACATTATTCACAGATAGCCCTTGGTTCTGCGCTTCTGCACCACCGGGATCCGCTGGACGAATACGCATCTCGCCTTGCACGGCGCGCACGACGGGAACGCCTGCCAAGTCCCGTGCGATCAGCTGGTAGCTCCATGCACCGACACCCACGAGCAAAGCCAACGAAATGCCCGCACCTGTCAAAGCAGCGGCCGCGCGCATAGAATTACCTGAGGGCTGAGGCTGCGCAGCAGATGGTTGAGCAGGAGGCTGCTGATAGCCTTGATACGCTTGATACGATCCCGCTTGGGGCGCGTATCCGCGCCCATTCATTGGAAAATCTGCCATTTTGCCTCACATCCGTGGCCGCGATACCGTGCCGCGCGCATCTTTTGCCTACTCTAGTCCGGCGTGAGTAATGTCGTTTATCGCATTTCTTCTACCGGTTCGACACCCAAGATACCGAGGCCGGCACAAATCACAACCTGCACAGAGCGGGCGAGCGCTATTTTAGAAATAGATGTGGCTTCTGAGTCATCCTGCAAAAACCGAAGCTCTGGCAAATCATTGCCACGGTTGTAAAGCGCATGAAATTCACTAGCTAAATCATAGAGATAGAAGGAAATCCGATGCGGCTCATTCGTGCGTGCAGCAAGCGCAACCATACGGGGCCATTCCGCAAGCTTCTTAGCAACGGCTATCTCGACCTCATGACTCAAAACACTCAAGTCGGGGGCGACGCTTAAATCAAAGCCCGCATCCTTTGCCTTGCGGACAACAGAATTCACCCGCGCATTCGCATATTGCACGTAGAAAACAGGGTTGTCTTTGGATTGCTCCAACACTTTGTCAAAATCAAAATCCAGCGGCGCATCGTTCTTACGCGTAAGCATGTGAAACCGCGTCGCGCCAGAGCCAACCTGATCCACAACATCGCGCAAGGTCACGAATGTCCCTGCCCGCTTGGACATCTTGAACGGCTCGCCATTCTTGAACAACTTCACTAGCTGAATAAGCTTGATATCAAGTGGCACTTGCCCATCGGACAATGCGGACACAGCCGCCTTCATCCGCTTCACATAGCCACCATGATCCGCACCAAAGACATCGATCAACATGTCATAGCCACGTGTAACCTTGTCGTAATGATATGCGATATCAGGCGCAAAATAGGTCCAAACCCCATCAGACTTCATCACAGGACGATCCACATCATCCCCATGCTCGGTCGATTTGAACAACGTCTGCTCACGCGGCTCCCAATCCTCAGGCTTCTTGCCTTTGGGTGGCTCAAGCACGCCTTCGTAGATCAAGCCTTTGTCTTTCAACGCGTCAATCGCCGCTTCAATCCGGCCCGTCCCATAAAGGGACTTCTCAGAGTAAAAACGGTCCATCTCGATGCCAAGGGATGCAAGATCGGCCCGCACCAGATCCATCATTTTCTCTGTCGAAAACTCGCGCACCTCCAAGAGCCATTCGCTCTCAGGCTTACCCACATAGGCGTCACCCACCTTGTACTTCAGCTCTGCGCCAACCGGAATCAGATAATCTCCGGGATAAGTACCATCCTCAAATGCAACCTCTTGGCCATGCGCTTCGAGATACCGAAGGTAGACAGAACGCGCGAGCACATCGACCTGCGCGCCACCATCGTTGATGTAATACTCCCGCGTGACGTCATATCCCGCATAATTCAATAGGCTCGCCAAAGCATCCCCAAACACCGCGCCCCGCGTGTGACCCACGTGCAAAGGACCCGTCGGGTTGGCAGACACGTATTCCACATTGACCTTTTTGCCTTGCCCCATGTCAGAACGGCCAAAGGCATCCCCTTGTTCCAAGACAGCCGCAAAGACGTCCTGCCAAAGCGAAACAGACAAACGCATGTTCAGAAAGCCTGGCCCTGCAACATCTGCGCTTTCAATCCGCGCATCGCTGACCAAATGCACCGCGAGCGCATCCGCAATGTCGCGCGGTTTCATTTTCGCAGGTTTTGCCAAAACCATTGCTGCATTCGTTGCCATATCGCCATGCGCGGCATCGCGCGGTGGCTCGACAGCGACGTTCGCAAAATCAAGATCACTCGGCAAATCGCCTGCCTTCTGCATCGCCTCAAGAGCGGTCAAAACAGCAGCGCGGATATCATCAAAAAGGTTCATCGAACTGGTCCTATTGGGTCTGGACCGCTCATATCATGCATGGCGCAACATTCAACGCTTTAGCCAAAGCAAGCTCTTCATCTTTCCAAATAAACTCCAGGGGAGTCGCGCAAGCGACGGGGGCTGGCCCCCTTACCCCTTAACCCAAAAGCCGATCGTGTTCTTGCTGCGCAAATCGATCCGTCATGCCCGAAATGTAATCTGCAACAATACGTGCAAGCTCCACCTCTCCTTCGGCCCGTTCCACATCGGCGCGCCATTCGCGGGGCAACAAATCGGGTTGCTGCATGAACAAGGGAAACAAATTTTCGACCACACAGGTCACTCTCGTGCGCATGTCCAAGACAGAGGGCGCGCGATACATGCGGGCGAACAAAAACTTGCGAATGACCTTCATGTCGCGCCACAAATCATTGGAAAACAACACAGTTGTGGCACCAAGGTCGCGCACATCTTGCGCCGTTTGAACGCCGCTCTGCTCAATGTTCGCACGGCTCGTCGCAATCACATCAGACACCATGACACCAAACACACGGCGTAGCGCCTCATGCATGCGCCGTGTCGGATCAAGCTTAGGGTAAAGTCCGTCAACCTGCGCAAATGCAGCGCCTACAATCGGCAGTTCACAAATGTCATCTTGCGTGAACAGACCTGCACGAAGACCGTCGTGCAGGTCATGATTGTTATAAGCAATATCATCTGACAGCGCCGCTACCTGTGCTTCTGCACTCGCGTGCGTGTGCAGCTCTAAATCATGTCGCGCAATATACTCGCTCAAAGCATGGGGCAAATCACCCACTACAGGACCATTGTGTTTGGCCAGCCCTTCAAGCGTCTCCCAAGTGAGATTCAATCCGTCAAAATCAGCGTAGTGACGCTCTAACGCCGTCACAATTTTCACAGCCTGCGCGTTATGATCAAAGCCACCGTAGGGTTGCATCAGTGCATCTAGCGCATCCTCGCCTGTATGACCAAACGGCGTATGCCCCAAATCATGCGCGAGGGCGATGGCTTCAGTCAGCTCTTCGTTGAGCCCTAGTGCGCCGGCCATCGTGCGCGCGACCTGCGCGACCTCAATAGAATGCGTCAAGCGCGTGCGAAAATAATCGCCCTCATGTTCGACGAACACCTGCGTCTTGTGTTTCAGCCGCCGAAAGGCACTTGAATGAATGATCCTGTCACGGTCTCGTTGAAAGCACGTGCGATGCGCGCTTTCTTCTTCAGCCACCAGCCGCCCGCGCGTTTGCGCTGGATCACAAGAATATGTTGCGCGCATGAAGTCCCGTCCTTGCCGCTTGTCCCATGCGCGCTTATATTGACAGCAACAGAAAAAGCCCACAGGCGGAAACACAAATGAACCTGCCCCCAAAAGTGACTGCACGCGCGTTTGAGCGCCTTTCCGAAATCGGTGCCGCCGAGCAAGGCCAAGCCTTGCGCGTGGCTATAGAAGGTGGCGGCTGTTCGGGTTTTCAATACGACATAAGGCTTGATGCCCCTGCGGGCGATGATCTTGTGCTTGAGGGATCTGGCGAAAAGGTTGTGGTCGACGCTATGTCGTTACCATTTCTTGAAAACGCAGTGATCGATTTTTCCGAAGAACTCATCGGGGCGCGCTTCACAATTGAAAACCCCAATGCCAGCAGCTCTTGCGGATGCGGAACCAGCTTCTCCATGTGATATCTAGCGGTTGCGACGCGGCGCGCACGTAAACGAACTTCTTTGGTTTCAAGTAAAAGATATGCGCTTGCTAGAATAATCACGCTTGCGCCGATGATCAAATTCAAGCTTGGCATCTCCGCGAAAAGCACGGCCCCAACAATGATCATCACTACAAACTGAAGGTTCATCAAGAGCGTCGCAACGTAGGCTTTCATGTGTGTCAGGGCCAACACCAGCACCCAGCGTGCAAGGAACAACAAACTGGCATAAGACGCGATCAAGACCACATCGACCGCATCCATGGGTCTATAAACAAAAGGTAAAACGCACCCCATAACCAAGAACAACGCA
>JAHEGL010000209.1:0-2923 GCA_024645145.1 Planktotalea sp. | reverse complement strand
GCTGCTGATCCGCTAAGCGCGCCCAAAGCAGCGCTCAGGTGTGCGAAGGTCAACGTGCCAGGCCCTTCAGGGTAGAGCAAAAACATGCCAAAAACCACCGCGCTCAACGCAAGCCAATTCTTCCAGCTCACAGGTTCACCCAAAATTGGGCCACTTAGAAAGGCTGCAAAGATTGGAACGAGCGCTATGAAAACAAAAACTTCTGCAAAAGGCAGTGAGCGAAATGCGAAGAAGTAAAACACACATGCCGCAATAAACAGCAGCGATCTTAGCGCGAGCGTGCGTGGGCGCTTTGAGCGCATGGACGTTACGCTGTCCTTTTTCACATGGCTCATCACCAAACTTAAGGCAGCAACAATCCCGCCAGAGAAGAAGAATAACTGTGGTGCTTCAAAGTCTTGTGCGACCATCCTCGTAATCGCATCTGCCCCCGTCGCCAAAATACAATAGATCAGAATTAAGGTCAGGCCACCGAGTGCACTGCTCGCAAAGATGGCAAAACGCGTGGAGCTCATTTGATACGCTCCAATCGTTTGGGCAGGTGCAATCGTTCTTGATTTGCATTGGCCCGCGCAAAATATTGAAAGAACGCAGGAAATTCCGATGTGGAGTTCACAACATCAAAAAGATGCGAGGCGACGGTGTCAGGCAAAGCAGCGAAAACCTTCTGTGCCATCAGATCCCAACTTGCGCTGCGCGGACCGCTCCACTCAAGCAATACCTGTGAAATTTCGCCCAACGCCCCAAGCGGCTGAACGGCGCTGTAAAACGCTGTTTCAGATGTTGCGTAGTCTTTATTGAACGCCTGTGCCCCCATCTCTGAGCAAGCCCAGTTTGACACAAGATATTCGTGATACTGATCGGCCGCGCTTTGTCCTTGAGCGACAATTTGAAACGCGTTTGTTTGGGTTTTGATCCACGCCTCCCAAGCCTCGGGCGGGGTTTGTCCTGCGTAGCGCAAAGCAACACAGACCTCAGCCAGCAGGTCAGCGTTTTGCTCAAGGAACGCCAAAACGCCTGTAAAGATCAGACTTTGCACCGCTTTCGGAGATACCTTTGGATCACAACGGCCATATTCAGACAGGTAAAAGACAATATGGGTGAGTTCGTAAGCCGCTTTTCTGTTCGGCAATGCAAAGCTTTGTGGGTGATCGATAAAATCATGAAGCCTTTCGCGCAAAGCGACGCTGCCCTCAATACTATACCCGCGCCTTGATAGCAGCCGCATCGCTTCAGTGCGCTGCAAATCCGAGAGTTCTGCTTTGTGAAGCTCATGCGCGGTCACGAAATTGCAAATCTGCTCTGCATGCTCCCCCGCCATACCAAGCGCTTCAAGATCAAGCGCGAGTGATAGGAAAAACCGGTAATATTGCGGAAAGAAGGAAATTCGGTCGGGAAGAATATCATAAAATCGCGCATATGGATCAAGTTCTTGCGCCGACACCTTTGTGCCTGTGCACTCTAGAATGTTCAAAACCTCTGCGTTTTCTTTCAACCAATAAACATCGTCTTCAGATCGGCGCTGGGTTGCGAAGCCTTGTAACAGCGCACCAATTTTTGTGGTGCGCTGTTGTTGGTGACGAGACAATGAAATCACATTCATAGACATTAAAATTCTCCCATGAGCGACGCCGCTGTCTCGGCCGCCTTTACGTACGCTTGCGCCTTAAGAGCCGGACGTGAAAAGCTCTGTCAAAGCACCGCTTGATTGCGCGGAAACGCTGCTTGGTGCGGACCCGGACGTGAACAAAGCTGTGTTTTCACCGCTGTGTGTTGGGGCAGACCCAGATATGAACAGCGCAGCGCCGAGTCCGCCGTGCAGTGAGCTATCCATGCTTGGTGCAGACCCTGAGGTGAACAAAGCAGTGTCACTGCCGCCGTGCATACCATCAAGTGTTACTGAACTACGTGTAGTTACCTTCAAAAGTGCAGACATCAAATTTCTCCAATAGGGTTTCAGTGACTTAACGATTGCACTCATAACGTGCATTTTAAAGCTTAACTTTATTAATACGCGTTAATCTTTAGATTGCTCTCAATAAACAAATACATTAATTAGTTGTACTGTGTCACTTTTTAAAACTTATCCTCAGCCTTAAATTTTTTTATATACACAAGTTTTCCACAGACCTTTCCACAGGGAATTAAAAAAGACCGGCCTGCAAAACGCAGACCAGTCTCTCAAAAATCGGGGTTTTTGACGAATCAAGCGGCGGGTTTTGCGCTCTGTGCGTCCTTGGCTTCGGCGTCCTCGTTGGCGGCTGCATCCTCCGCTTTAACGTCTGCCGGCTCTTGGTCAGACGACGTGCTTTCAACTTCAGGCTCTGGCTCCGGCGCAGGCAGCGCGAGTGCTTCATCGGCGAAATGTTCAGGCGCGGCGATTTCGATACGGCGCGCGTTTGCATCGACCGTGAGCGCGGGCATCTCTGCCATATCCGCAAGCACCGCGTTGATTTCGCTTTGTGCCGCTTCAAACCGCTCACGCATTGTGACCAGTTTAACTTCGCCCGTTTCTTTCTTTAAAAATTTAAAATCTTAAGCATGTCGCCCCCGAAGGTTGAATTCACTTCGGTGTAATCGGCAGCGCGCAGGGGCGCACGGGGGAAAAATGCCGCAGCGCGCTCACATTTTGATAAGCTGATCGCTTGCAAGGGTGGCCTTTTAAGAGTTAGCAACGAGCAAGCAATCAGGAGCGCGCGCCTATGAAAATCGCCACGTTTAACATCAACGGCATCAAAGCGCGTATTGCGGCCTTGCCCGAGTGGCTTGAAGAAGCACAGCCAGATGTCGCGCTTTTGCAAGAGATCAAATCGGTGGATGAAAACTTCCCGCGCGAGCTGTTTGAAGACATGGGTTACAATGTCGAAACTCACGGTCAAAAATCGTTTAATGGCGTAGCGATCCTATCAAAGCTCCCACTGGA
>JAHEGL010000238.1 GCA_024645145.1 Planktotalea sp. | reverse complement strand
CATCGGTACGCGAAAACGCCCATGCGCCTTATTCCAGTTTCAAAGTGGGCGCAGCTATTCGCACCACTGCGGGAACTGTGTTTCAAGGCTGCAATGTTGAGAACGTTGCTTACCCTGAAGGGACCTGCGCCGAAGCGGGCGCAATCGCTGCAATGTGTGCCGCGGGTGAGCGCGAGATCGCGGAAGTGTACGTGATCGCGCAAAGCCCTGCACCTGTGCCGCCCTGTGGCGGCTGCCGTCAAAAGTTGTCTGAGTTTGCAACGGCTGACGTGGTTGTGACGCTTGCGACGACCGATGGCATTGAGAAACGTATGTCCGTAGCAGAACTTTTGCCCGGCGCGTTCGATGCAAGCTTCATGGACAACGCTTAAGTGGACGCGCGCGCGATTATTGCAGCGCTTCGACGTGGTGAGACGATAGAGCCAGATGCGTTGACTTGGTTTGCACGCGGACTGGCGGATTATTCAGTCAGTGATGCGCAAGCCGGTGCTTTTGCAATGGCTGTCTGCTTGCAAGGTTTGGGACAAGACGGGCGCGCGGCTCTGACTCTGGCGATGCAAGCAAGTGGTAAAACGCTTGCGTGGGATTTGGATGGTCCTGTGCTCGACAAACACTCTACCGGCGGCGTGGGTGATTGCGTTTCACTGGTCTTAGCACCTGCGCTGGCCGCATGCGGAGCCTACGTGCCGATGATTTCTGGCCGTGGCCTTGGCCATACTGGCGGTACTTTGGATAAGATGGAGAGCATTTCGGGCGTTTCGACGTCTGTCGATGAAGCGCAATTCAAACGCATCATTGGTCAAGCTGGATGCGCCATCGTGAGCGCAAGTGCGGATATCGCGCCCGCAGACAAACGCCTTTACGCAGTGCGTGACGTGACAGCGACAGTCGAAAGCCTTGATCTGATCACAGCGTCGATCTTGTCCAAAAAGCTGGCTGCGGGATTGGATGGATTGGTTCTGGACGTCAAAGTCGGCTCTGGTGCGTTCATGAAAAGCGTCGAAGATGCACTCGCACTAGCGCAGGCTTTGGTGCAGACCGCCAACCTTGCTGGATGCCCGACCACCGCCCTTATAACTGATATGAACACGCCGCTCGCATCCGCACTTGGCAATGCTTTGGAGGTCGCGGAAGTGATGAAAGTATTGCACGGCGCGGACCGCGGACCGCTCTATGAACTCACCCTCGCACTCGGAGCTCAATTACTATTCAGCGGCGGTGTTTTCGAAAGTGAGGATGCTGCCCGCGAAGCGCTGAGCAATGTGATTGTGAGTGGCGCTGCGGCCGAACGGTTTGCAAAAATGATTGCCGCAATGGGGGGACCTTTGGGCTTTGTCGACAATCCGCAGCGCTACTTGCCCGAAGCGCCGGTCATCCGCGAAGTGACTGCGCTCGAGGACGGGTATGTCAGCGCGATTGAAGGTGAGGCGCTGGGACTTGCGGTTGTTGGTCTCGGGGGTGGACGTCAACGAGAGAGCGATTTGATTGATCCCGCAGTTGGCCTATCCGAAGTCGTCAGGCTGGGTGCTTTCATCGCAAAAGGGCAGCCCCTTGCGCGTATTCATGCTGCGCGTGAAGGGCAGGCAGATCGCGCGGCGCTGGCAATTCGTGGCGCGATTGCTCTTTCATCGAACCCACCCGCGAAACAAGGGCTTGTGCATGAGGTGATCCACTGATGGCACGAGCGTTTTTGATCGTTCTCGACAGCGCCGGATGTGGCGGCGCACCGGACGCGGGCGATTTTTTCAATGGTGACTTGCCCGATACTGGCGCGAACACGCTGGGGCACATCATCAAGCATGTTGGCTTGAATGTGCCGACAATGGATGCGCTCGGCCTTAGCGCGGCTATTCGTTTATCGACAGGGATAGACACACCGGGTTTGAGTGCAGAGCCAACGGCGCTTTGGGGCGTTGCGCGCGAAACCTCGATTGGCAAAGATACGCCCTCGGGGCATTGGGAACTTGCGGGGCTACCGGTACCTTGGGAGTGGACGTATTTCCCAGACACTGTTCCGGCGTTTCCCGATGACATCACCGCCGCGCTGTGCAAATCCGCTGGCACGGATGGCATCCTGTGCAACGCACATTCCAATGGCATCAAGGTGATCGACGCGCTTGGCGAAGAGCACCTGCGCACAGGTTGGCCGATTTGTTATACCTCTGCGGATAGTGTTTTGCAGATTGCGGCGCATGAAGAGGTATTTGGCCGCGAACGTCTGATGCAAATGTGCGCGGACGTTGCGCCATTGCTGCATGAAAGGCGCGTGGGTCGTGTGATTGCGCGACCCTTCATAGGAACATCGCGGGCAGATTTTGAGCGCACGCAGCATCGCAAAGACTTCGCTATCAGACCCCCAAAGCCAGTCCTTACAAATTGGGTGCAAGCATCGGGTGGCAAAGTCCATGGTGTTGGAAAGATTGGTGATATTTTCTCCATGAGCGGTATCGACACAAGCGTGAAAGGTTCTGATGCGGAGCTTATGCTTGCCTTAGACGGTTTGGCCGAGCGCGCGGATGCGGGTGACTTTATCTTCGCCAATCTGGTAGAGTTCGACACGAATTATGGACATCGTCGTGACGTGGCCGGCTATGGTGTAGCACTTGAACGGTTTGATCTTTGGTTGGCGCAATTCCTACCGCGCTTACGTGAGGGTGATTTGCTTATTCTCACCGCTGATCATGGCAACGACCCAAGCTGGACAGGAACAGATCATACTCGCGAACAGGTGCCTGTCCTTGTGTATGGCGCAGGGGCGGGTGAAATTGGGATTTGTGGATTTAGCGATGTTGCCGCGTCGATTGCAGCGCATTTAGGTGTCGCAGAGCGCGGCGCCGGAAGGAGTTTTTTATGAGTGAGTTGAGCGAAGAATTGAGCGCCATCCTCGATCTGCCGAAGGTCGAGTTACATACGCACTACGAGGGTGCCGCACCGCCCGCTTTCATTCGTGGGCTTGCGCAGGAGAAAAAGGTCGATCTGTCGAAAATTTTCAATGATGACGGAGCGTACGCGTTTGATGGGTTTGTGCCGTTCTTGCGCGTTTACGAGGCGGCGACGACCGTTTTGCAAACGCCTGAAGACTTCAAA
>JAHEGL010000235.1 GCA_024645145.1 Planktotalea sp. | reverse complement strand
TTTTGGAACCAAAACTCAACCATACCATCAACCATAAAATGCCCCTCTTGGTTACGAGGGCCGTCAATCACTAAGTTTTGACGATATCCCATAACACCGTTTAAACGTTTGGCCAAATTTGCATGCAAGGTAAACCATTGGTCTTGAAATTCTTCGCTGCTGACCGCTGGGCGTTTTCGCAGAATGGACATCCGTTTGACACAAGGCGTGCGGTCTGGAGGTGCAATAATAGTATTTTGCAGACACAGGATGGTGTTCAAATCCGCAACCAACGGGCCTGGTAAACCCATGGACAAATTGAAGCCACCCGAAGAGGCGGCGCTCATACTGCTCGAAAGGTCAGGGAAAAAGAACTGACAAATCGCGTCCAATTCGATATCGCTGGAGTCAAATGAAATATCGCTCTGCACCTTTTCCGTGATATGATTAAAGACCGCGCCAGCAACGTCAGGCGATACAGAAGATACCATTGCATCACGGTTTGCAGCGACCGTACTTTCGGTAATATATGTTGCGGCTTGGATAAGCGACATCAAGCAAATCATATGACTGATACTCCTGTTGGGTTTGGCTGATTTACGCTTTTAAAAAGCGCAACAGATCAGGAACTTGCCGTACCGCGACCGCAATGACAATCACCAAAGCTTGGACCAGCAATTGCACAGGTGTCCCCGCGCCGAGTGCTAATACCATCTGACTCAACTGCGCCATAAAGAGAGCAGCAACTCCACTTGCAATTACGCTTCCGCGTCCACCTGTGAAAGGGGTTCCACCAACAACCACCGCCGCAATTGCAGGCAACAAATAATCAACGCCCGCAGTTTGCGACGCGGATCCAATAAATCCTGTGAACAACATCCCCGCCACGGCAAAACATAGAGCTGCAATCGCATAGGTCGCAATCTGATAGCGAAGAATGGGAATGCCCGCCGCAGTTGCGGCGGCTGGATTTGCCCCCACCGCAACAAATCTGCGCCCTGACGTCGTGCTTTTGGTTGCGATGCTGATCACGATGATGAACAGCAAAGCCAACACAAGTGTCATTGGGACACCCAATAATTTGGAATGCGAAAATTCCGCCAATTCTGCTGGTGCAGTCATCGGCGTCCCCCCCGAAACCGCACGAACCCCACCCATCAAAATGGCATTCGTGGCCAGTGTGGCGACGATCGGCGTGATATTCACTTTGGCGATAAGAAACCCATTCACAATGCCGAACACAATCGCAATAATCAGCGTTAACGGCACGGCCAATAGCGTAGAGCCTGTCGAAAATCCAATCTGTGCAAACAAAAGACCGGATATAGTCATGATCCCAGGTAACGACATATCCAATCCACGCTGTTGAATAACAATCGTCATACCGGCGGCCGTGATCGCCAATATTGCCGCAAAAGGTAACATTGAACTTAGCGCTCGAGGCAACACAACGCCCGGGGCGACAAAGGCACACAGAATAAATAGGATGACTGTTCCGCCCCAAATCCACGAAAATTCATTGAGCATGGTGGCTTTAAGTTCAGAAAAAATATTGCGCTTAGACGCGGTATCTGAGGTCGTAGTCATGATTGCACCACCTTTTCACGGCTTTTCGAATACAACGCCACAGACGCAAGGATTAAGAAACCAAGCAAGTATTGTTGCCATTCTTGACTGAGACGTAGGAACACTGTGACCGAACTTACTTGTGTAATGAATACGGAACCAAGCAGGGTTCCTATGAACGATCCACGGCCTCCAAACAGACTCGCGCCTCCGATGACAACGGCTGCGATTGAGCCCAGCGTATAGCTCAAGCCAGCGCGGGGATCACCGATACCTACTTGAGCAAACATCGTCACAGCGGCAAAGGCAGCAAAAACAGAACACCCTACATAAGCAATAAGTCGGGTAAAGACAGGTCGGACCCCTGCGGTTCTTGCCGCCTCTTGGCGCGACCCAAGTCCACGCATCGACACGCCAATCCGGCGTTTATAAAGCAGAAATTCAAGCAAAATCGCCATTAAAACAGCGGTAATAAACGTTGCTGGGAAAATGCCAAACTTTGTCCCAAGAACCTTCATCAGTGCACCGTCGATCATGCCTTTTGGTACAGGCCGGAAAATCAAAGATACTGCTTGAACTGCCATATATGTGGCAAGGGTCGCAACCATCGGATGGAGCTTCATCCCCTCGACCAGTATCCAGTTTATAAATCCTATCGCTATTGCAACACCAAATAGCAGAACCCACCCCGTGAAATGCGTTCCAAAATCCATCCCTGATATGATGAAAAACGATGCAACAACCTGAACCAGACCCATGGTCGGGCCCACCGACAAATCAATGCCACTCACCAGCATCAGAATTTGTTGACCATAGGCGACAAAAGCCAAGGTAGCAGACAGCATCATCATGTTAGAAAGGCTGCGCGGCGATAAATAGAACGGGTTCCATGCACCAGCCACAGCGCCGAGTAGCACGATTGCAGTTGCGACCATTACCAAAGGAGCGACATTTCCGGCAGCCCATTTCCAGAGCTTACCGATTGAAGTGTCATGTTTTTCGCGCTGCTGCGTCGATTTCAAAACAGCCGAAGTAATGTTGTCTTCTGTGACTGCATCGCCTGACAGCATTTCCACAACACGCCCACGAGAAAAGATCGCAACGTTATCTGATAATCCGGCAACCTCTTGCTGATCGGATGAAACCAAAATCACAGCCACACCCGACGCAGCGGCTTCGCGAATGACACGATAGATTTCTGCACGAGCGCCCACATCAACCCCTTGGGTTGGGGCATCAACCAAAAGCACTTTGGGCTGCATTGCCAACACACTGGAAAGAACTACTTTTTGCTGGTTGCCCCCTGACAGGGATTGAATAGGCGTTTCACCGTGCGGCGTTTTGACAGCAAATTGTCTGATCGACATCCGGGTCCGAGCCTGTTCGGATGCCCCTGACACAAGACCCAAGTTTGCATCATCCGCGATACTGCGGATCGAAAAATTTTCGCGAACGGACAGTTCGGGGAAAATCCCCTCTCTGTGCCGATCGCCTGGGAGATAGCTAATACCAAGTTTGCGCGCGGCTTTGCTGGATTTTATCTG
>JAHEGL010000234.1 GCA_024645145.1 Planktotalea sp. | reverse complement strand
ACAACATGAAAAAGATCCAAGCCGTGTAGGCACCTTGCCGACGAATGCGACGATTACCCGCCCCTTTGCCGCTCACAGAAGACGGATGGATCAGCTTTTGCATCTCCCGTAGACCATTCAGATAAAGCGTGAAAACGCGTAACAATTTCACACCACCCGCCGTCGTCGCAACGCCACCGCCCATTAGGGCAAGCCCCATCAAGATAAGGCCTGGTGTTGCCAGCCCTGACCAATCTTGCGCGCCGCTCCATTCCGAGCTGATAAAACCAGTTGTGGTGAGAAACGACAAAACGGTAAACATCCCGCCCCAGAGCGCTTTCAAGCCAAGCCAAATGTTGTCTTCTTCATTTACTTCAAACGCCCCGAGCCAATGGCGCAAGAAAAGCAAAAACGGTACCCCGACCACAAGGATGATCCCGATGCGAAATTCAGCATCTTCATGCAAGCCACGCGTTTTGCCTGTAATTGTATCAGTCGAAAACGTCAGTCTTGAGAGCGCAAATAGTAAGAATACAAAGATCAAAAACTCCGCGGCGACCGCGTTGGCACTTTCTTCAACGCCACCGAAGCCTGAAATGCCGCTGGTGGACATCGTCGCCATCGCATGCATCAGGCCTTGCAGCGGCGTGTCACCCGATAAGATCAAACAAAACCAGAGTGTCCCTGTCAGCCCCGCATAGATTGGAAAGAACAGCTTTGCTGCACGGATCAAGCGCTGCCCCGGCGAAGCCGCGCGCATATCAAACCGGCGCAAACCGCCCTGCCCCGGCTCTGCGCTGGTGGTGACTTCAAAACCACCAAGATTGAGCGGCGCCAAGATCGCCGCAGCCGCAATCCACATCAAAAGCCCACCAAACCATGCGATCATTCCACGCCACAAATGCAAACTGTCAGGCAACCTTGTATGATCTGGGAATAGTGTCGCCCCCGTTGTCGTGATGGACGACACCATTTCAAAATACGCATTGACAAAACTTGTAGTGCGCAAAGCCTCATAAAACGGAACCGCTAGTATCAAAGGCAAAACAGCAAAAACCGCAAACAATGCAAGTAGATGTTCAAGAGCAGTGTTCTGAGACGGTCGACCAGACAGTGCAATGCCAATCATCGCACAAATTATCAAACCCAAAGTTGCCGAATAAAAGAAGCTACGCGCAACATGAAACGCATCTTGGCTAAGCGCATGGATCGCAGGCACATACATTGCCAAAAAGGCAAGTATGATAAAGATCAGAAAAACGGGTAGCTTCAGGATGTGCTCAAGCATGCGAGCGGCTCAGAAGAAATCAATGGAAACTTGAAGCAACCGCTCCACTTCGGGTACATCCGCACTCATCGTGAAAAGCGCGATTACGTCGCCTTCTTCAACACGCAACTTACCTGTTGGACGCAGCAGTTTGCCGTCCTTTAGCACTCCGCCGACCAGCACCCCTTCGGGGAAACCAATGTCGCGGATCAATTGTCCGGCCAAGGGTGAGGTTGACAAGACCTCCGCCTCGATCATCTCAGCCTCTGCATCCCCGATCGAATAGACCGCTCGTACGCGACCATGGCGAATGTGACGCAAAATAGAACTGACCGTCGTTGCACGTGGATTGATGTAGGCGTCAATGCCAAGCGGGCCCATCAGCGGCACAAGCGTTGGATCGTTAATCAACGCAACAGCCATCGGACAACCTGCGGCTTTGGCACGTACCGCCGCCAGCATATTTGTCTTGTCGTCATCCGTAACCGCCAACACAGCATCGGCACGATCAATATTGGCTTCGCTCAACAGCGCACGATCAAGCCCATCACCGTGCAAAACAATCGTGCGTTCCAATTCGTCCGCGGCAAATTCTGCGATGCGGCGGTCTTTTTCGATGATTTTTGCACGCACGCGTGTGGTCCGTTTTTCCAGCGTTTGCGCAACGGCCAGTCCGACATTGCCACCACCAATCAGTACAACGCGCTCTTGCGTGCGGTGGGTTTTACCAAAAATCTCCATCGTGCGGCCAACGTCATCCACATGACAAAAAATGTAGCACTGATCGCCGACAAAAAGTTGGTCTTCTGCTTCAGGGGCGAAAAGCGTTCCTTCGCGCCGCACACCTACAACGATAGAACGCAGCGTTGAAAACAAGTCCGTCAATTGCCGAAGCGGTGTGTTAATCACAGGGCAATTCTCTGCAATCTCAAGGCCAAGCAATTGCGCCTTGCCATCAAAAAACGTTTCTGTATCAAAGGCCGAAGGCGCAGACAAACGCTGCAATGCTGCATCCGCAACTTCTTTTTCAGGGCTGATCACAACATCAATCGGCATGTGATCGCGGCGATAAAGATCAGAGTAAATCGCATCGAGGTAAGACTGCCCCCGCAAACGTGCAATCTTGCGTGGAATCGAAAAGACCGAATGCGCCACTTGACAGGTGACCATATTCACCTCGTCCGAATGGGTTGCTGCGATAATCATATCCGCGTCGCGCGCACCTGCTTTGGACAAGATGTCTGGATAGCTTGCAAAGCCAGCAATGCCCTGCACATCCAGTGAATCCGTTGCACGGCGCACAAGCTCGGCGTTGTTATCAACCACCGTCACATCGTTGCGTTCACCGGAAAGATGTCGTGCGATCTGCCAGCCAACCTGACCCGCACCGCAAATAATGACCTTCATGATTGGCCTCTGCTCAACTCACGTTAAAACTGCATGACAGAGACGCCTAAAACCGTCAATGCACGCTCTCGCTTCATTTTTCCAAATAAACTCAAACCTGCGACCGAAAGGTCGCTCAAAAAAGCGCGCCTGAAAGGCGCTCAATCAGGTAAGTTTCCTTGGCTCTAACTTGCCTCTTCTTCCTCAACCTGCGCGACACGCGCGCCGGCTTTGTTCGTGGTGACAACACCCAAAGACTTTAACTTGCGATGCAAAGCGGAGCGTTCCATTCCAACAAAATTCGCAGTGCGCGAAATATTTCCGCCAAAACGATTGATTTGCGTAAGAAGATACTCCCGCTCGAATGCTTCGCGCGCCTCACGCAATGGCAACGTCGCGAGAGAGCCGGAGAGAACAACACGTCCCTCTTCATCGCTTGCAAGCTGCTCATTGGGCA
>JAHEGL010000226.1 GCA_024645145.1 Planktotalea sp. | reverse complement strand
TTTTAATCTGACTAAAATAGTCAGGTCAATACCTGAATAAAATAATAAGGTTTATTTTGCCGATATTTTTTCCGCGATTTTGGCGGCGTCCCACAGCGCGTCCATTTCTTCTAGGGTCGACTGCTCAGGTGTCTTTCCTTGTTCGGCTAAAGCGCGCTCAATGCTTTCAAAGCGCCGTGTGAATTTAGCGTTTGCTGCGCGCAGAGCTGTTTCAGAATCGATTCCCAAATGCCGTCCCAAATTCACCATCACGAACAAAAGATCCCCGAACTCTTCTTCGACTTCTGTTTGGCTGAACGTGTCACGCGCTTCGACCAACTCACCGGATTCTTCAACGATCTTGTCCAAGACCTGATCGGTAGAGGGCCAGTCAAATCCAACACGCGCCGCACGTTTTTGCAGCTTTTTCGCACGCAAAAGCGCGGGCAAGCCCACTGCAACACCCTCAAGTGTGCCTTTTTGCGCCTTTTCTGCGCGCTCCGCTGCTTTTATCGTTTCCCAATCCTTGGTTTGTTGATCCGCGGACTTAGCATTGCTTTGATCCCCGAAGACATGGGGATGACGCGCGATCATTTTGTCCGACATGGTATCGGCCACGTCACTAAAGTCGAACAAGCCGCGCTCAGATGCCATTTGAGCATGAAACACCGATTGAAACAGCAAATCTCCCAGTTCGCCGCGCAAGTCATCCCAGTCTTTGCGCTCGATCGCATCTGCAACTTCGTAAGCTTCTTCAATCGTATAGGGCGCAATTGACGCAAAATCCTGTTCGATGTCCCATGGGCAACCCGTCTTTGGATCGCGCAAGGCGCGCATAATTTCGAGCAGACGAGGCATTCCGCCGTTTGGGGTATGGATCAGGGTTTCATCGGGCATTGCGCTGGGGCTTTCATTTGTATCAAATGCGTTTGTAACGATACCCTTTACGGAGTCCATCCTATGCCAATTGTGAACCGCATCGCGGAGTTTGCCGAAGACATGACCGCATGGCGGCGCCACCTGCATACGATTCCTGAATTGTCCTTTGATTGCCCAAAGACAGCAGCCTTCATCGCAGAGCGTTTGCGCGAAATTGGTGTTGATGAAATGCATGAAGGCATCGCGCAAACTGGCATTGTCGCAATCATAAACGGGCAGGGCGATGGCCCTACGATTGGACTGCGTGCAGACTTTGATGGTCTGCCGATTATCGAAGCGACGGGGCTCGAGTATGCGTCAATACACGAAGGGAAGATGCACGCATGTGGCCACGACGGTCACACGACGATGTTGCTAGGTGCGGCGCGCTACCTTGCAGAGACACGTAATTTCTCCGGTCGCGTGGCGTTGATTTTTCAGCCCGCAGAAGAAAATGGCGGCGGTGCAGAGGTCATGGTCAACGAAGGCATCATGGACACCTTTGATATCGCGCAAGTCTATGGCATCCACAATGCGCCTGGGTTTGTCGCAGGTGGGTTTTACACGACGCCCGGGCCGATCATGGCCGCTGTTGATACGTTCCACATTGATATCAAAGGCGTTGGGGGCCATGGCGCGATGCCACACGAAACCTGTGATCCGGTGATTGCAGCCTGTGGCATGGCGCAAGCGATTCAGACGATTGTGTCGCGCAACCATTATGCATTGGATGACTTGGTCGTATCCGTGACGCAAATTCATACAGGCACGGTAGATAACGTTATTCCTGACTACGCGTACATCAACGGCACAGTGCGCACCTTTGACCGTGAGGTTCAGGATATGGTTGAACGACGTTTGGGAGAGATTGTTGCCGGACAAGCCGCCGCATATGGAGTGTCAGGTGAACTTAGGTACGAACGCGGCTATCCCGCGACGATAAATTGCGCGAGAGAAGCGGCGCATGCTGCTGATGTTGCGATAGAAATTTCTGGTGCCGATAAAGTTGTCGCCGACGCAGGCCGAGAGATGGGCGCTGAAGATTTCGCCTATATGTTAGAGAAACGTCCCGGTGCATATTTGTTCCTTGGCCAAGGCGAAAGCGCAGGGCTTCATCATCCTGAATACAACTTCAACGATGACGTCGCTCCAGTCGGCGCAAGTTTCTTCGCGCGTTTGGTCGAGCGATCCCAACCGCTGAAAGGTGCTTAAGCGATGGCGCTAGAAGATGCAAAAACACAGGTGGATCATGCATTTACGCGTGAAAGCTTGCGTGGATTGAGCAATGAGAACACTTTCGGTGGTGCCACTTCATTTTTGCGGCGTCGCTACAGCAAGGATTTAAGCGGCGTTGATCTTGCGATTACCGGCATCCCCTTTGATCAGGCGACAACAAATCGCACAGGCACACGTCTCGGCCCCAGGGCGATCCGTGAAGCCTCAAGCCTACAAGCGCCTGACGCGCCTTATGGCTGGGGCTACGACCCGCTTTCAGAGTTTGATATCGTCGATTACGGCGATTTGGCGTTTGACTATGCGATGGTCAGTGAATTTCCAGCTGCACTAAAGGCGCATATCAAGGGAATTCTGGACGCAGGTGCCGCGAGCATTTGCCTTGGCGGGGATCACTATATTAGTTTTCCAATTCTGCAAGCTTATGCGGAGAAATTTGGCCCACTTAGCTTGATCCAATTCGATGCGCACACAGACACATGGCAAGACTACAATATGGAGCGGATTGATCACGGAACGATGTTTTATAAAGCCATTAAGCTTGGTTTAATCGATCCAGAACGCTCTGTATCTATCGGTATTCGAACGGATAATCCTGATACGATGGGGGTAAACATCCTTGATGCGCGGTGGGTACATGAGCATGGTGCTGCGGCGGTCGCGGCACGTGTGAAGGAGATTGTCGGCAATCACCAGAGCTATGTGACTTTCGATATCGATTGCCTTGATCCGGCCTTCGCACCCGGTACAGGCACGCCTGTTTGGGGCGGTCTTGCGTCTTGGCAGGCGGCCGCAATTCTGCGGGATTTGGCGGGGATCAACATGGTAGGTGGCGACATCGTAGAAGTATCGCCATCCTTTGATATGACCGGCGCAACAGCGATCGCAGGGGCCCATGTGGCAGTTGAACTTCTTTCCCTATGGGGATGGAATCACTTGGGTAAAAGCCGATGAACAACCAACC
>JAHEGL010000208.1 GCA_024645145.1 Planktotalea sp. | reverse complement strand
CAAAGATCGCGGGATTGATCGGTGTCGCATCAGCCGCGTGATAAGCGTATCCTTGCGCCAGCTCTAAACGGGCGACATCGGCAAGGTATCCAACATGTTGAAGCGGCTGGAACGTTTCTAAAAATGCAGGAAATTCAGCGCTATAAAGTATCATGCGCGGGTCAGAAGGTGGATGACTGCGCACGTAAAGCCCTGCTAGGTTAGCAAAGTTCTGTGGGCCGATGAGTTTGGAAATAACGGGAAAACTCTCGCTTAGCGCGTCTTTTAGACTGACGATAACATTGTTGCGGTAGACGTTGAAACGCCTACCTGCGGGCTGTTCTAACCCATCGGTCAAGCTGGCTGGGATCGCCCGCTCTGGATCGAAGATCGCCGTGCGAAATTCTGCCTGCGTCGTGATCATGACGCGATAGCCAGTGCTGGAGCAAGCGCACGCGCGCCGCGTTTCGCTTCATCCGCAAGGATCGGCCATTCAGGAACATCCGTGTCCCATTCGATCAATAAAGGCTTCGGGCCAGAGCGTTCCAAAGTGTAATCAAGCAAGGCCCAAACCGGGTCCGCAATCTCTGCGCCGTGGCTGTCGATCAGCAGGGGGACACCGTGATCGTCGATCTCTTCATCATGGCCGCCAAGGTGGATTTTACTCACTTGTTCCAATGGAAAGCTGTCAATATAGGCGCGTGCGTCGAGCTTGAGGTTTGTCGCGGACACAAACACGTTGTTGACGTCCAGCAGTAAACCACATCCGGTGCGCTTTGCGAGTTCACGAAGGAATTCGGTCTCGCTCATCGTGCTTTCTGCGAACGCAAGGTAGCTAGAGGGGTTTTCCAGTAGCATCGTGCGGCCCAAAACATTTTGGACCTGATCAATGTGATCTGCGACGCGCTTTAAGGTTTCTTGTGTGTAAGGGAGCGGAAGAAGGTCGTTCAGGAAAGCATTTTCGTGAGAAGACCACGCCAAGTGCTCAGAAAAGCTGGCAGGGTTCAACCAATCGCACAGGGTTTTGATCCGCGCGAGATGCTCATTGTCCAGCGGGCCTTCACCGCCGATGCTAAGTCCGACGCCATGTACTGAAATCGGGAAGCGTTCGGCAAGATGGCGCAATTGCGCCAAAGGGCGACCGCCCAATCCCATATAGTTTTATGCGTGAATTTCGAGCCATTCAACGGGCTGGGGCGATTCTAGGATATTCGCAAAGTGCTGGGGCGTATAGCCGACACCAGGCGCGTTTGGCAAAAGGGCAGTAATGTTCGCGTCAAACATATGTGGGATCCTAGATGAGTAGGGTGCGTGATATCACGCACCCTACAGTTTTTCAGCTTATGCTGGCAGATCGCGGTTCAGTTCTTTCAAGGAACCCATGCGATCGCCCGGCAATTCCATTGTTTCGCATGTGCCTGCGCCAGCTGCGCAATCGTTTGCGCCTGCAAGGGACACACCGAAGCATTTCTCTTTGCCTGCTGCGTGACCTTCAGTTGTGCCGTGTGCTGTGAAAGCTGCTGCTGCTGCGCCTACGATTGCTAGTGTTTTAAGTGCGTTGGACATGATGTGTTCCTTTAGATTTGAATTCGTTAAGTGTTTAGTTCAGCGCCTATTGTGGCGACTGAAATAACCCTAGCCTTTGGAGCGGAACAAAAGCTATTCACGCGTCCGTGTGTCACGCGCGCGTTAAAAAATTCTGGTTTGATGTGAGGTTGAAAAACGATCAAACCCTTTGAAAACAAGGAAAGCCCGCCGAAAGGGGCGGGCTTTGTTGCAAAAGATCTGACGTTTAACAGGTGAATGTTACAGTTTGTCAGGCGGTGTCGCGTCTCGTGAAAGTGTTGATATTACAGAATCCAGCGCTTCGACCTTAGTTCGTTTTTCGCCGAGGCGTCGAACGGTCACTGTACGCTCTTCTACTTCACGCGCACCAACGGCCAAAATCACAGGAACTTTGCCGACAGAATGCTCGCGGACCTTATAATTGATCTTTTCATTGCGAATATCTGCCTCTGCGCGCACGCCTGCTGCGTTTAGGGCGGCAACAACTTCATACACGTAGTCATCCGCATCAGAGATGATCGAGGCCACAACCACCTGACGCGGTGCAATCCAGAACGGCAGTTTACCTGCATGGGATTCGATCAAAATGCCGATAAAGCGCTCGAAAGAGCCAAGCGTTGCACGGTGAAGCATAACAGGACGGTGCTTATCGCCATCTGCGCCAATGTAGCTGGCATCCAAACGCTCTGGCAAAACGAAGTCCACTTGGTGCGTGCCACACTGCCAATCACGACCAATCGCGTCGGTTAACACAAACTCAAGCTTGGGTCCGTAGAACGCGCCTTCGCCCGGGTTCATCTCAGGCTCGATTCCTGCAGCGCGGGTCGCTTTGAGCAAAGCGTCTTCAGCTTTGTCCCAGACTTCGTCCGAGCCTGAGCGCTTTTCAGGGCGATCCGAGAATTTCACGCGGAACTCTTCAAAGCCGAGATCTTTGTAAACGGAAGAGAGGAACTCGATGTAAACAGCAGTCTCTGATTCAATCTGATCTTCGCGACAGAAGATATGCCCGTCGTCTTGCGTAAAGCCGCGTACGCGCATGATACCATGCAAAGCACCCGATGGTTCATAACGGTTACACGACCCAAACTCTGCCATGCGCAAAGGCAAGTCGCGGTAGGACTTTAGGCCTTGGTTAAAGATTTGAACGTGACAGGGGCAGTTCATCGGTTTCAGCGCATTTACCGCTTTTTCGCGCGCGTGCTCTTCATCCACCTCAACGATGAACATGTTCTCTTGGTACTTTTCCCAGTGGCCTGACTGTTCCCACAGCTTGCGATCCACGACCTGAGGTGTGTTCACCTCAACATAACCGCCCGCATATTGCTTGCGGCGCATGTAGTCCTGAAGCTCTGTATATATGCGCCAACCATTCGGATGCCAGAAGATCTGACCGGGGGCTTCTTCTTGCATATGGAAGAGGTTCATTTCGCGGCCCAACTTGCGGTGGTCGCGCTTTTCAGCTTCTTCCAGCATGTTCATATGCTTTTTCAGCTGCTCTTTATTGAGGAACGCACAGCCGTAAATACGCTGCAGCATCGCGCGATCTGAATCACCGCGCCAAT
>JAHEGL010000202.1 GCA_024645145.1 Planktotalea sp. | reverse complement strand
AAGCGTGGATGACAGCGCGCCACTGGTTCCGCGCGCGGACTAACGCACAAAGCACACACCTTACTATGGTTTGATACTGCACAGCTTGCCGCAACATCATGT
Organism: Planktotalea sp.; assembly: GCA_024645145.1. Classification (GTDB taxonomy): domain Bacteria; phylum Pseudomonadota; class Alphaproteobacteria; order Rhodobacterales; family Rhodobacteraceae; genus Planktotalea. The sequence continues at coordinate 3,013 of JAHEGL010000202.1, read as the reverse complement.
AGCGGTTGGCTTGCAAATCTCATTCGAATCCTTTATCGCTCAAATCCCGTGAGTATCGGTATTTTTGGGATACTGATCACTTGGAAATTGACCATTCTCGCAGCCCGAACGGCGCAGTTTGGTCCTCACGGGAGGCGCAAGCCAGATGGCCAGATTTATTTTCATCACAGGCGGTGTCGTCTCTTCCCTTGGCAAAGGTCTCGCCTCTGCGGCACTTGGCTCTTTATTGCAAGCGCGTGGCTATTCCGTACGCCTGCGCAAGCTTGACCCCTACCTCAATGTTGATCCCGGCACGATGAGCCCGTTTGAACATGGAGAAGTGTTCGTCACCGATGATGGCGCGGAAACAGATCTCGACCTTGGTCACTACGAGCGCTTCACTGGCGTTCCCGCACGCAAAACCGATTCCATTTCTTCGGGTCGCATCTACACAAACGTGCTCAACAAAGAGCGTCGCGGCGATTACCTTGGCAAAACCATCCAAGTCATTCCTCACGTAACAAACGAAATCAAAGACTTCATCGCGATTGGTGAGGACGAAGTCGATTTTATGCTGTGCGAAATTGGTGGAACCGTAGGTGATATCGAGGGCCTGCCTTTCTTCGAGGCTATTCGCCAATTCAGCCATGATCGTCCACGCGGCCAGTGCATTTATATGCACCTCACATTGCTGCCTTATCTTGCCGCTTCCGGTGAGTTGAAAACGAAACCAACGCAACACTCCGTCAAGGAAATGCAAAGCATCGGCCTCGCACCAGATATCCTCGTGTGTCGCTCTGAACATCCGATCCCTGAAAAAGAACGCGAGAAAATCGCACTCTTTTGTAACGTACGCAAACAAAGCGTTGTTGCAGCATACGATCTCAAATCAATCTATGAAGCGCCGCTCGCCTATCATGCCCAAGGGCTTGACCAAGCTGTTCTGGACGCTTTTGACATTAGTCCAGCCCCGCGCCCTGATCTGTCGGTCTGGGAAGACGTTGCAGACCGTATTCACAACACAGACGGCGAAGTTAATGTCGCAATTGTTGGCAAATACACCCAGCTAGAGGACGCGTATAAATCCATCAAAGAAGCTCTAACACATGGTGGTATGGCCAACCGTGTCAAAGTGAATGTGTCTTGGGTCGATGCGGAAGTTTTTGATTCGACGGATGCCTCGCCATATCTCGAAGGTTTCCATGCGATCCTAGTTCCCGGTGGATTTGGTGAGCGCGGAACAGAAGGCAAAATCAAAGCCGCACAATATGCGCGTAAAAACAACATTCCCTACTTAGGCATTTGTCTTGGCATGCAAATGGCCGTCATCGAAGCCGCGCGCAATGTCGCGGGTGTTTCGAGCGCTGGTTCAGAAGAATTTGACCATGAAGCTGGTAAAAAACGTTTCGAACCAGTTGTTTACCACCTCAAAGAATGGATCCAAGGCAACGCCAAAGTCAGCCGTAAAGCGGATGACGAAAAGGGCGGCACAATGCGTCTTGGGGCCTACGATGCCACCCTCAACGCAGGGTCCAAAGTCGCTGAAGTCTATGGCTCCACAGCAATTGAAGAGCGTCATCGCCACCGCTACGAGGTTGATATCGCTTACAAAGATAAGCTCGAAGCAGCTGGCCTGACCTTCTCTGGCATGTCCCCTGACGGCCGTTTGCCCGAGATCGTCGAGTGGTCGGATCACCCATGGTTCATCGGCGTGCAGTTCCACCCCGAGCTAAAATCAAAACCTTTCGATCCGCACCCCTTGTTCAAAGACTTCGTGCGTGCAGCCAAGGAAAACTCCCGCCTCGTTTAAGCGTTTGCTGCGGAGCCTCTCGCTGTTTACTCCGCTCTTTGGCGAATTACGTTTTCATGTTACACTCAACAGATGCGCAGTTTCTTATCAACCTTCGCTTTGCTGAGCATTGCCCCTTTCGCAGCCCAAGCCGCCTGTGATCGCGAGGTGTGTTTGGTTTATCCTGAAAGCCTTGTGTTTTCCAAACTCATCGACTTTGACGATGTCCTAGCGTCACTTGGTTTGGGATCGCGCCTAGACGAAGTCCTCGACCGAGAAGGCGCAACCTTCGGCGAACGATTTGCCGGCCAGTCGCGTCTGGCAGACGGTGACTTTGATGTGATCACTGGCAAACCCCAACTCCCGCTCACAGTGCTTGATGGCGGCGAAGGCCAAACGCTCGGTGCTATGCATGTGCGCGGCTCTATCGTCATTCACGGTCACGGCCCTCGCGTTTACGCAAAGGTCGAAGCTGTCGGCGAAGGCGCGATTGCGGTGCTTTTTGAGCGCGATCAACCCGCACTTGCCTTCGATATCGCGGGCGGTGAGCAAGGGTACGCCAAAATCCAGTTCATCCGCCGCGATGGCACTGAAATCGACACCGTAACCTTTGGCCCTCTGGCAGAGCAAAGCTACGCCTTTACGCGCAAATTGATGCAGCCTGACATCGCAGGCTTCATTTTGCTCAATACTGATCCCCAAGGCATTTCAGTCGATAATTTGCGCTTTGAAGGCTTTGATCTGATGGGGTAACCTGCCCTGAATAACAGGGAGCACTACGCATGCCAAAAGGCTATTGGATCGGCCACGTCACGATTGATGACGTCGAAACTTACAAACTCTATCAACAAGCAAACGCTGCCCCATTCAAAGAGTACGGGGCGAAATTTTTGGTGCGCGGCGGAGCACAAGAAGTCCGTGAAGGTACGATGCGCCCCCGCAGCGTCATACTGGAATTCCCAAGCATCGAGGCCGCATACGCCTGTTATGAAAGCGACGCCTATCAAGGCGCCAAGGCCATTCGTGATGCCGTCAGCGCTGGCGATCTAGTCATTGTCGAAGGGTATGATCCCGCATGAGCGTCCTTGATCGCCTGACCGCACTGTTCACGAGCCCTGTTCAGGTTGAGGCAAAACCACTTCCTGCGACAGATGTGCCCATGCGCTTGGCGCGCTTCTGGTCCGCGTTGCCCTGTCAGACAAGCAATATGCGATGCAAGAAATTGGTCAAATTGATCGCGTGCTT
>JAHEGL010000197.1:1025-3115 GCA_024645145.1 Planktotalea sp. | reverse complement strand
ACGCGCGCGCAAAAGTTGGGCGCGTTAACCTTTGCAAACCTAAAGGTTAACGCGATTTGTTCATACCGCGGCGAGGCCACGCCCTTTCAGCAAAGCCTCCACACCCGGCATACGGCCACGAAAAGCAAGATAGAGCTCTTTCGCATCTTTTGATCCACCAGAGCTAAGCACAGTATCCGCAAGGCGTTTGGCTGTTGCTGTATCAAAAGGATCGCCGATTTCTTCAAACGCTTCGAACGCATCTGCATCCATCACCTCTGACCACATATAGCTATAATAGCCGCTCGAATAACCGTCGCCCGCAAAGACGTGGGCAAATTGTGGCGTGGCGTGGCGCATGCCAATCGCGTGGGGCATGCCGATACTTTCAAGAACTTCCGCTTGTTTTTGCATCGGGTCCACGGGTGCATCGCCCACGTGAAACGCCAAGTCTACCAAGGCAGAGGCGACATATTCCACCGTTGCAAAACCCATATCATAGGTCGCGGCACCCAATACTTTGTCGAGCAATTCTTGTGGCATAGGCTCACCAGTATCAGCGTGCGTCGCAAATTCTGACAGAACCTCAGGAACCTCGAGCCAGTGTTCATAAAGCTGGCTTGGAAGTTCTACAAAATCACGTGCGACCGAAGTGCCAGAAACGCTCTCATATTCCACATCAGAGAGCATTTGATGCAACGCATGGCCGAACTCATGGAACAACGTGCGCGCATCATCGTAACTGAGAAGCGCAGGCTTGCCAGCGGATGGCTTCGCAAAATTACACACGTTAATGACAATCGGTGTTTGAAGCTTAGGTTTGCGCGCTTGCGCCCGCATCGCAGAGCACCACGCGCCTGATCGTTTTGAGCCGCGCGCGAAATAGTCGCCGATGAAGAGCGCAATGTGCTCGTCTTCTTTGGTGACCTCCCAAACGCGGCAATCCTCGTGATAAAGTGGGAGATCCAATTCTTTAAACTCAAGCCCGAAAAGACGTGAGGCACAGGAGAAACTGGCATCTATCATGCGTTCTAACTGCAGGTATGGCTTTAAAATGGCTTCGTCGAGATCATGCTCGGTCTTGCGGCGTGCCTCAGAATAATAGCGCCAATCCCATGGTTCCAGCGGGCCTTCATAACCATCTTTGTGAAGCAAGTTCTCCAGTATCGCTGCATCCTTGTTTGCCTGTGCTTTCGCGGGCTCCCAAACCTGCATCAACAAATCACGCACAGCGTCAGGCGTACCTGCCATCTCCGTTTCAAGCTTGTAATGCGCAAAGTCTGGATAGCCGAGCAACTTGGCCCGCGTTTCGCGCAGCTTCAACGTCTCACCAGCTATACCACGATTGTCAGTTTCGCCGCCGTTTGCCCCACGTGCGGCCCATGCATTATAAGCCTTTTCGCGCAAATCACGACGCGGGCTGAACTGCAAAAACGGTACGATCAAAGACCGCGACAGGGTCACAACTGGACCACCTGCGTCCTTGTCAGTTCCCGCCGCCTGCGCTGCGTCTTGAACAAAATCAGGAAGTTCGGCCAGTGCCTCTTCGGATAGCGGCATAAACCAATCCGATTCATCCTTGAGTAGGTTTTGCACGAACTCCGTCCCGAGCACCGCAAGGCGCGACTTCACCTTTGTCATTGTCGCTTCGTCATCGCCTGTCAGCGCAGCCCCGGCCCGCACAAACCCTCGGTGTGTGAGCATCAAAACGCGTGTTTGCTCTTCATTAAGATCCAAAGTGTCGCGCGCCGCCCAAAGTTTTTCCACGCGCGCAAACAAAGCAGCATTGCCATTTATCGCTGAACTATGTGCAGAGAGCTTGGGTGAGAAGTCGCGCTGTAATTCTTGCCGCTTCGGATTGCTGTCAGCACCTGCGATCATGTAAAAAACCGACAGCACATTGCCAAGCATCTCGCCCGCACCTTCCATCGCTTCGATCGTATTCTCGAAGGTGGGAGCAACTGGATTCTGCGCTATCGCATCAATCTCTGCCAGATGTGCCGCTAACGCCTCCTCTAGCGCCGGGGCGAAATCATCATCACTGATCTCTGCAAACGGTGCGATTTGAAACGGCGTGGTCCAGTCTTGGAGCAGGGTGTTTGTCATGATGC
>JAHEGL010000197.1:0-1015 GCA_024645145.1 Planktotalea sp. | reverse complement strand
TTTAATGCACACCTAGGGCGCGCAGACAGGAGTTTCTAGGGTCAGCTGTGCTTGTTACGCAGATGCGCTTCCAAGCGACGCAACAAAAGTGACAAGGTCACCGTTATGAACAGATACACCAACGCGACGACATTGTAGGTTTCAAAGTAGCGAAAGTTGCCCGCAGCCGTCACCTTACCTAGCTGCGTAACATCCAGCACCCCCAAGACAGAGACCAGCGAGCTGTCTTTGATCATTGCGATAAAATCATTCCCAAGCGGTGGCAGGATCATGCGAATGGCTTGTGGAAAAACGATAAACCTGAAGCGCTGCCATCGACTAAGACCAAGCGAATTCGCCGCCTCGATCTGGCCCGGGTCAACTGCCAAAAGACCTGCGCGAAATACCTCTGCGATAAAGGCAGAGTAGCCAATCATTAGTGCAATTGTCGCGCGCCAAAGCAGTGAAAAGTCGCGCATACGGATCGGCTCAAGCCCAATGGCATCACCCAGATAGTTGCGCAACGCCACGAGCGCGGGTGCTAGCACAAAAGCTACATAAAGCAATAAAACCATCATCGGTATGCCACGCACAATCTCGACATAAAACCGCGTAACTTGGCGCACAATCAGGTATTTCGATATAGAGCCAAGCGCGAGCAAAAGCCCCAGAACAGAAGCCAGGGCAAAGCCAACGAGCGTTACAAATATTGTGATTTTCACACCCTTGCTCAGCGTGCCAAGGATTTGTGAATGGAGTTCGTCCGTAAAGATCTGAAAGAGGAAAAACGCCCCAATCGCACCAGCCGCCAAAAGCCACCAGGGAAAATCTTTATCCTGTTCTGGAGTAGGAATCATTTGAGGGATATCGCCTGCGAAAAAGGCGCTTCCACACGAAGCGCCTTTTGGAAATTCAGCTTAGCCGCCCAATTTATAATCAAGGAACCATTTTTTGTTGAGCGCATCGATTGTGCCATCGCTTGTCATGTCTGCAATCGCGGCGTTTATCGGTTCAACCAGATCGCTGCCTTTGGGAA
>JAHEGL010000196.1 GCA_024645145.1 Planktotalea sp. | reverse complement strand
GAAGAACTTCGTGCCAACGAACACGCCAAGCATCGCGACTGGCGCGAAGACGAGCCCGCGCGTTGCGGCGAGCCATGTCATGACATCGAAGTACATCTGGAACAGGAAGGACCCGAAAGAAGCGAGGAAGAGGTAAACCACCAGCGTGCCGCGCATCATTGTCGCAGGTTGGTTTTGCGAGAGCACATAAAGCGCCACGACCATGCCGCCTACATGAGCGACACCTGCAGCGATACCCGCAACGATGCCCGAGATGAGCGTACCGGGGCGTGTCGCAAGACCCGGAATGCGCAAGCGTGCGAGTTGGAGGGCGGCTAGCGCAAGGATGATTACGAGCGCGATGAGCGTGGAGGTTTCAGTCGGCAGCGATGTGGTGAGGCTTAGCCCGATCGGCCAGCCAATGAAGTTACCGACAACCAAGAGGATCGCAATCGTGCGGTTCGCATCGCGAAAGCCGCCGCCAGCCATCTGCAAGCTCGCGGCCATTTCGAGGAACCAAAGGACTGGGATCAGTGAGATCGGCGAGATCATCGTTGCGGCAGAGGCCATGACCAATGCCGATAGCGCAAATCCAGCGAAACCGCGCACTATGCCTGCGGCGAAGCAGATGATCGCTAAGAGTGTGATGTCAAAGATGGAGAGGCCAAGTAGTTCTGTCATGAGGTCTGCGCTTGCAGCGCTGTTACAGCAATCATCGCCAGAACATCGCCCGCAACACAGCCGCGTGACAGATCATTCGCAGGTTTCGCAAGACCTTGCAGAACAGGACCAATCGCAACGGCGCCCCCAAAGCGCTGAGCGAGCTTGTAGCCGATATTGCCCGCATCCAAGTTCGGAAAGATCAGCACATTTGCCGCGCCTTTGACAGCACCGCTTGGCGCTTTCGAGGCAGCAACCGCGGGGACCAAGGCCGCATCCAGTTGCAATTCGCCATCCACCGTCAAGTCAGGCCGCGCGGCTTTCAGCTTTTCTGTCGCCTCTTGGACTTTCGTGACACGATCATGCTTGGCGGAGCCATGTGTGGAGAATGACAGCATCCCCAATTTGGGCGCGTCACCGACCAAAGCCGCAAAACTGTCAGCTGCTTGCGATGCAATGCCAGCGAGTTCCTGAGCATCAGGATCAATGACCATACCGCAGTCAGAAAAGATCATTGCGGGTCGATCAAGTGGATGGTTCTCAGGCAAGATCATCAAGAAGAAGGACGACACCAGCGGCTCACCTTCGGCTTTGCCAATGACTTGCAACGCTGCGCGCACAGTGTCCGAAGTCGTCGCGACTGCGCCGCCTATAGAACCATCTGCACGACCTGTTTCTACAAGCAATGCAGCGAAGACCAACGGATCGAGCGTCGCTTTCTGAGCGAGCTCTAAAGACAGACCCTTGTGCGCGCGCAGCTCTACAAAACGCGCGGCGAGCGTGTCGAACAGTCCAGAATTCTCAGGATCATGGATCTCGACGCCGGATGCATCGGAGAGTTCAAACGTAGCCAGCGTGGCCTCAACATCAGTTTGAGACCCGACAAGATGCGCTTGTTTAATGACGCCCGCATTCAATGCAGCAACAGCTGCCTCAACAATACGTGCATCACTGCCTTCAGCGAAGACAATTGATTTAGGGGCCGCCGCCGCCCGCGTCAGTAAAGACGCAAGCGGCGGGAGCTTGTTTGCTTCATCTAGCAAAGCGGATAGGTTCGTTTTGCTAGACATCAGGTTTATACCGCCTGTTCGACCATATCGTCTGCGCTGATGCCAGCCACTTCGACAGGCTTCTTCATCGCGTCACGGCGGAACGGGTCACCCAGCTCTTGGTTGATCATTGCCTCAATGAGTGTCGTGATGCCGTTCTCCATCTGATCTTTAACCGCTTGGTTTAGCGCTGCTGTCAGCTCGTCCTGTGTGCGTGCAACGACGCCCTTGAGACCACATGCGTTTGCGATGCCCGCGTAGGAGACTTGCTCGTCCAGTTCTGTGCCAACGAAGTTGTCGTCGAACCAAAGTGTGGAGTTACGCTTTTCCGCGCCCCACTGGTAGTTACGGAACACAACCTGTGTCATCGCAGGCCAGTCGCCACGGCCAATCGCCGTTAGCTCGTTCACCGCGATGCCGAATGCGCCGTCGCCAGCAAAGCCAACAACTGGAACATCAGGGCAGCCGATTTTCGCGCCAGCAACTGCCGGCAGACCGTAGCCACATGGACCAAACAGACCCGGTGCGAGGTACTTACGGCCCTCATCAAAGTCAGGGTATGCGTTGCCGATTGCACAGTTGTTGCCGATGTCGGAGGAGATGATCGCTTCACGCGGGAGAGCCGCCTGAATTGCGCGCCATGCCATACGTGGGGACATCCAGTCAGGCTTGGCTGCACGTGCACGCACGTTCCAGTCTGTACCCGGATCGTCCTGTTCTTCTGTCATGGAGGTCAGCTCTTGTGCCCAAGCAGATTTGGTCGTCGCGATATGTGTTTCGCGCTCTTTACGACCTGCATCGCCTGCGTCATCGCTCAGCTGAGAAGTAATACCCTCAGCAACTTTCGCAGCATCGCCAACGATCCCAACAGTGACCTTCTTCGTGAGGCCAATGCGATCAGGGTTGATATCAACCTGAATGATCTTCGCATCCGCTGGCCAGTACTCCATGCCGTAACCTGGCAATGTCGAGAATGGGTTCAAACGTGTACCAAGGCACAGAACAACGTCCGCGTCTTTGATCAACTGCATGCCTGCTTTAGAGCCGTTGTAGCCCAAAGGACCTGAGAAAAGTGGGTGATTGCCCGGGAACGCGTCGTTGTGCTGGTAACCAACACACACAGGTGCGCTGAGACGCTCTGCGAGAACTTTGGACGCTTCGATGCCGCCTTTGGACAAAACAACGCCCGCGCCGTTCAAGATCACTGGGTTCTTTGCACCAGACAAAAGCGCTGCGGCTTCTGCAACAGAGTTAGAACCACCGGAGGATGCTTCGAATTCAATCGGGTCAGAAATCTCAACGTCGATGATCTGTGTCCACATGTCGCGCGGGATGTTGAGCTGTGCAGGGCCGGACAAACGCTTCGCCTGAGAAATAACACGTGTAAGAACTTCAACGACGCGGGATGGGTCACGGACTTCTTCCTG
>JAHEGL010000188.1 GCA_024645145.1 Planktotalea sp. | reverse complement strand
TGAGCGATTATGAGATTGCAGCAGCGCATGCGCATTCGGTGAAGTGTCACCGTGCCAAGATTGACGAATTGAAGACGACAGAGAATTATTCAAAATTCTACCGAGAGCTGACGGGGGAGCGCCAAGAAAAGCTGGCGCGGCTGCATGGGTATTTTGGCTCGAATGTTTTTCTGTCAGGGCCTGCGGTTGTGCCTGATGAGGTGGTCGAGAGGGACCCTGATGAGGAGTGGTTTTTCACCGTCGAATTGACTGGTGAAACAGCGCACTAAGGGGGCTATGCTTGACAAAACTGCATGCACTGGGCCATCAGCGATGCAAATCTAGGAGAGCAACATGTCCGAATTCCTTTTTCCAACACGTCCGACAACCTTCATCCCTGTTCAGGGTGAAAGCGCTGCATACCCGATTAACCGTATTTTTTGCGTTGGGCGCAACTACGCCGCGCACGCGGTCGAGATGGGTGGCGTTCCGGAATATGGAAACCCTTTCTACTTTACCAAAGCACCGACGCACGCGATCCCAAGTGGGAGCGAAACACCTTATCCGCTGGGAACCGAGAATTATCATCACGAGATGGAATTCAGTATCCTCATTGGCAAGGACACGTTCCGTGTGAGCAAAGACGTGGCCATGGACTCGGTCTATGGATATTGTGCGTCTTTGGATATGACCCGTCGCGACCTTCAGGCCAATTCGAAAGACAAGCGTCAGCCATGGGATACGGCGAAGGATTTTGAAGATGGTGCCGTCTTTGCCGAGGCGCGCAAAGCAGCTGATTTTGGTGCTATCGCGGATCAACGGATTACGCTCGCGGTGAATGGGGAAATGCGTCAGGATGCAACGCTGGCGGATTTGATCCACTCTGTGCCCAAAGTGATTGCTGATCTTTCAAAGTACTATCAGTTGAGTGCGGGCGACGTTATTATGACAGGCACGCCTGCGGGTGTTGGTGCCGTGGTCGCGGGGGATCATTTGCACGGTGAGATCACTGGCCTTGCGCCAGTGGAGCTGCGTATCACCGCGCCCCTTTAGGCCCAGATCGGCAGAGTCTGCCAAAGCGTTCCCAGTTCAGTTTCCAAGCGCTCGGCAATGTCGAGCGCGAACCAATCATCATGCATCGGGGCAACGAGCTGCACACCAAGCGGTAGGCCGTTTTCAACATGTGTTGGAATCGCAACTGACGGCAGGCCGAGCAGGTTGACGACGAAAAGTGGGGATTGCGCGCGCAACAGGTCGGGGATTTTGCTGGGCTCTTTGAAATCAAGATCGTTCTCGAACGGAGGGATCAAGGATGTGGGCATCAAAAGCGCGTCAATCTCTTCGAACATCAGTGACCACATGCGTTGAAGTTGAAGACGCCGAGTGAGGCTTTGAAACAGCTGTGGCATGTCTAAAAGTTTGTAGTGCTCTGCGTAGCCAACAAGCGTGCGGTTGATTTCGGCTGATCCGTGTTCTTCGATCAAGCTGCGCGATGTGTGATGGGTTTCCGTAAAGAGCAAATCACCCCACAGCGCAGCACATTCATCTGCGCAAGGCGGCGTGAATTCAACGGTTTTGATGCCTGCGGCTTTCGCGGCGTTGCTCGCACGTGTCATAGCGTTGACGACAGCATCATCCACATCTGACGCGAAGGGATTGGTGGCTATGCCAAGAGTGATTTGCCCGTCGCGCGGTCGACCGCTGGTGTCGGCATTCACTTGTAGCGGATCACGGGGATCACGCTTTGACATAACTTCGAGCCCTGCGCGCACATCTGCAACGCTGCGCGCGATGGGGCCTTGGACGGACATGCTAAAGGTAATGGGGGGACGATCTGTTGCTGCATTGGGGTTCATCGCCGCGATGCGCCCCATTGAGGGGCGAATAGTTGCGACACCGCAGCAATACGCAGGATAGCGCAGGGAGCCGCCAAGATCATTGCCATGCGCGATTGCCCCTATGCCTGATGCGACACTAGCCGCAGCTGCGCCGCTTGACCCACCGGGGGTCACTTCGGTGTCCCAAGGATTCAGGGAACCGCCATGCAAAGGGTTAGAAGTGCTCCAACGTAACGAAAACTCGGGCGTGTTTGTGCGCGCAATGATCACTGCGCCAGAGGATTTGAGGTTTGCGACAACAGGGGCGTCGCCATCGCCTGTCATATCTTTGAACGCGGGAATACCGTTGGTGTTGGGGTAGCCTGCCATGTCGACATTGACTTTCACCGTCACTGGAACGCCGTAGAGCGCACTTGCGTCGTCTGGAATGCCTTTGGCATCCATCGCAGTGGCAAGATCTATGGCCTCATCAATGAGATGGGTCACGGCGTTTAGTGCAGGATTTGCACGGTCCAAACGTGACAGATGGGCTTGCGTCACTTCGCTGACGGACACGTTGCGCGCCCGAATGTGTTGCGCGGTTTCAATGGCGGACCAGCGGACAATCTCAGACATATGTAGGTCTCTCTCAGGTATGGGCGAAAGGTTCGTCTTATAGTTTGACCGCCCTCTTGGGCTATGCAAGGAATATCGTGATCGCGTGTTTGAGGAGGGGCAGATGACACCGCAAGATAGGGCTGAAAAAGCCAGTGAAGCGATGTGGGCAAATGACCGTGCATCCCCTTGGATTGGTTTGGAATTGGGTGAGGTCACTGAGGGTGGCGCGCGCATGAGTTTGCGTGTGCAAGCGCATCATTGCAACGGACATGACATTTGCCATGGTGGCGTGATTTTCACACTCGCGGATAGTGCGTTTGCCTTTGCGTGTAACTCGCGTAATCAAAACACAGTGGCGCAGAACAACATGATCACCTTTATTGCACCCGGCCAGATGGGCGATGTTTTAACGGCGGAGGCCCGAGAGGTGTCACTGACGGGGCGCAGCGGAATATATGACGTGCGTGTGCACAACCAAGATGGGGTTTTGATCGCTGAAATGCGTGGGCTGTCGCGCGCGATCAAAGGCCAGCTATTTGAGGAAAACATCAATGACTAATTTGACGCCGGCTCCTTCCATTCTTGACCCGATCGAGATTGCGAGCCGTGATGAAATTTCAGCGCTTCAGTTAGAGCGTATGCGTTGGTCCTTGAAGCACGCCTATGACAATGTGCCGATGTATAAAGCGCGCTTTGATGCGGCAGGTGTGA
>JAHEGL010000179.1:1767-3149 GCA_024645145.1 Planktotalea sp. | reverse complement strand
ATCCATTTTCAATCGTTTGCAAAGCGGTTGAAGCTGACGGCAGCCCAACAGTTAAGCTGTCTGACAATCCCGGAAAACCTATGGGACCAGCGGATGAGATCGAACGGTACAAGCGCGTATTCGAGTTAGGTAAGCAAGAGCGCCAAGAAGTGATTGTTTAATCCTCGCCAGTCACTCGTCCCCGCAATGCCTTCACTTCACCGCGTTCTTTCTTGCTCTTTAGACGGCGTTTTTTGCTACCCAGCGTTGGCCGCGTTGCAATGCGTCGTTTAGGAGCAACCAACGCTTTGCGGATCAGCGCACTCAACCGTTCCCGCGCAATCGCGCGATTGCGGGCTTGGCTGCGTTCTTCTTCGACGCGAATGATCAACGCCCCATCAAGTGTCCAACGACGCCCTGCAAGTCGTTTCAAACGGGTCTTCACGGGGCCTGTTAAATTCGGCGAACGCTCGGCCTCAAACCGCAATTCAACTGCGGTCGAAACTTTATTAGCGTTCTGACCACCCGGCCCAGAGGAACGGGTAAAGCTCTCGGTCAATTCCCAATCTGCGATTTCGATATTTGGCGTTATCTGCAACATACGCCCTACATGCCAGAACCTAAGCTAAGACGCAAAAAGGGCCACCCTAAAAGAGCGGCCCTTAATCTGAGTTTCAGAGGTGTGCCAGTTAGGCTTTCACCAATTCGCGGGCGCAAGGCCGGCTAGGGGTTGCCGCTAGCGGCGCACCTCGCAAATTGTCCCAACACATTTCTCCAATACCTTTTTAGACACAGGATCACCTCCTCTCATTTGTTTCAACTAATCAGAGGATTGCATGGAAATCTGTGATCGCCAAACACTTTTTTATATGGCTTGTGCTTCTTTGGTCTGCCAACGAGATACGAGGGCTTTGAACGGAACCAAAGCAATCAACGCGAGCGCAAGTTTGACGCCCCAATCTGCAACAGCCAAGGACACCCAAAGCGGCGCAACTGGACCCAAACCAAGAAGCGGCAAGGCTTCATTTGCCCAACTCACATCATTTGACGGCTCTATAAAAATGAACGCTGTAGAAAATGCGATGCTAAAGAACAAAGCCGTATCAAGCGAGGAGCCCACAATCGAGGAAGCAAGCGGCGCGCGCCACCATTTGCCATTCTTGAGTGCAGAGAAAATGGAAACGTCGATCAACTGCGCAACAAGGAACGCTGTCCCGGAGGCAACCGCAATACGCAGAGTGACCAATGGACCAAACTCACCCTGAATTTGAGTACCGATCAGAGAACAGATGACCCCCACGAGAAAGCCAACAAAGATTACCCGACGCGCAGCACTTGCGCCATAGATGCGGTTCATCAAGTCAGTGACAAGAAAGGCAAAGGGATACGTGAACGCACCCCAC
>JAHEGL010000179.1:0-1757 GCA_024645145.1 Planktotalea sp. | reverse complement strand
CACGTCAGCCATTGACCAAACAGAAATTGAACGAGGATGTTAGAAGCAACCACAATGGCTGCCATGGCAAGAATGCCAGGTAAGTAAGTGCGTGTCATAATTATTGCCCGTTTTTTACAAGGTTACGGCTACTTCCTCTCATGAATGAGAGTCTCCGCCGTTTATGCGCTATGCACGTGCGAGGCAAGCTATTCTTGCAGCAAAAATTCGACCATCATTGTGCGTTGAAAGCGGCTGAAATTGTCATCAGACACTGCCAAGAGGCGCAAAGAGCCAGCCGCTTCCTGCCATACCGCAATCCCTTCAAGATTGTCGAACTGACCAAGCGAACTGGTAAAGAGATGCTCGTGGTTTACGGGTCCCCCGTCAGCAAAAATCACCCGATCAATGCGCGTTTGAAAGGCGAAGCCGATAAAACTGCGCGTCAGAACATAGAGATGACCATCTGGTCCAAAATCTGCGCCAACAGGGCGGAACCCACCAACTCGCGGCAGACCATAGATTCGCGTCCACACGCCGTTCCCTGAACTACGAAAGATAGGAAACGGAGTACGGATGTTCTGTGTCCCCTCGGGAATTAGAAAAAGAGCGCCGTCTTGTGAAACAGCAAATGCCTCGAAACCGATGTTGCTTGGCGCCCGCTCGGCACGCTTTGGGAGTTCACGCCTTGAAGGCGTCCCGCTCACATCAGAATAGATCAAAATACGAGGGCGGGTTTCCGCGGATATAGCGAGTTGTCCATCAGACAAAAGCGCAAGCCCTTCCATATCGCGGAAACGTTTTGGATCAGGGCGCGTACCATCCTCGATTAGCAAAGGTTGGCTGCGTTCAATGTCAGCGCCGATAAGATCGCCCGCACCATCGCGCAGCAGCGAGCCAGTATAGAGCACACCATCGTCACTGACTGCGGTAAAGCCAAGACCATCTTTATCAACTTCTAACCCTGAAAGCCCCCCAAAATCTTCCACATCAGGCGACCATTCAAATTCAGTAACAGGCACCGCGAGCGGTGTCGCATAAAGTGGCGCAGCGAATAAAAGGGCTACCGCGACTGCAAAACATTTGCGCATTGAGATGGTAAATCCGCCAGAACGTATTCACGCCGTGGCTTTGGCTTGGGCGCATTGGGATCGCGCGGTTTCGGCTTTGGCGGATTAAGAATATCGTTCACCCACTTTTGCGCATCTGCGCAGCCATCCCCTGCGGGAGGCGGGTTCTGATCCTTGCATCCGCGCGCACCTTTAGGACAAGCGAGCCGCACATGGAAGTGGTAGTGATGTCCATACCAGGGTCGAATTTTACGCAACCAACGACGATTACCCTTTTCCGCGTTGCACATGGCGACTTTCGCACCGGGAAACACAAAAATACGCGCAGTGCGTTTGTCCTTTGCAGCCGCTTTCATGATTTCCATGTGTTGCCGCGTGAACTTGTCATTGATGTAGGCACCTTTGGCGCGGCGAAGCGAAACAGAGCTGATCTTTTCGCGATCACGACGCGACAGTTTGAGGTTTTTGGCAGGCAGCATCCAGATATCAACATCAAGGCCAATCTGATGGCTTCGGTGACCCGACAACATAGGACCGCCGCGTGGCTGGCTTATGTCACCGATATATAACCCGTTCCAACCGGGCAATTGCGCAGCCTTGGCCGAGAGCTTTTGAATAAAATTTATTGTCGTCGGATGCCCCCAATTGCGATTGCGCGACAGGCGCATCGCCTGCCAAGTTGGACCGGTTTCAGGTAACGCGACTGAG
>JAHEGL010000145.1 GCA_024645145.1 Planktotalea sp. | reverse complement strand
CACGTTGGCTGTCATGGCGCTGTGCATGGCGTTTGGGCAGCCCTGGACGATTGCCTTGGCGATTGGTTTGGTCATGGCGTTGTCATCAACTGCGATTGTTTTGCAGACGCTGAACGAAAAAGGCTTGATGAAGTCCGATGGCGGCCAGTCAAGTTTTTCTGTCCTGCTGACCCAGGACATCGCGGTCATCCCGATGCTCGCTTTGCTGTCGCTTTTGGCGATGCCAGAACTGACGGATGTCGCCAGTGATGCTGTTGCGCACGGCGCTGATGCAGCACATAGCAGTGATGACCATGGTAGCGACGGCGATCATGGGTCTGGGATGAGCCTTGATGATGGGTTGAATGGTTGGCAAACAATGCTGTTGACTGTCGGTTCGGTTATTGCTGTGATCCTTGGGGGTAGTTTTCTAACATCCCTTATCTTCCGCTTTATTTCTGGCGCTGGTTTGCGGGAACTTTTCGTAGCTGGTGCGTTGCTTATCGTCATTGGTATCGCGTTGCTCATGTCCCTCGTTGGGCTGTCCCCCGCGCTTGGCACGTTTATAGCGGGCGTGGTGCTGGCCAATTCTGCGTATCGACACGAATTGGAAAGCGATATTGATCCGTTCCGTGGTCTCTTGCTCGGGCTGTTTTTCATGAGCGTTGGCGCTGGTATTAACTTTGCACTGCTTTTCGAAAATCTTGGCGCCATTGTTGGCATGACCTTTGGCTTGATTGCTGTGAAAGCGATTGTGCTGCTCGGCCTTGCGCGGATCTTCAAGATTGAAGGGGCTGACAAATGGCTCTTTGCGCTGGGTCTCGCGCAAGCGGGTGAGTTTGGATTTGTGCTTTTGTCCTTCACGGTTGCGGGCAATATTATTCCGACGTCTATTGCCGACATACTCTTGCTCGTTGTGGCGCTTTCGATGCTGCTAACGCCTGCGTTGTTCATCATTTACGACCGTTTAATCGCGCCACGGCACAGTGATGAAGAGTCTCGCGAAGCCGACGATATTGATGCAGTTTCCAATATCATCATCGCAGGTCACGGTCGCGTAGGTGGCATGGTCGCGCGCGTGCTTCGTGCGGCAGGTCATACGCCGACGGTCATCGACTATTCCTCCAAGCAACTCGATATGCTCGAAAAAGTTGGAGTTAAGGCGTATTTTGGTGACGCTAGCCGCCCTGATCTTTTGCATGCTGCTGGCATCCATTAGGCCAAGCTGATCGTGATTGCCATCGACAACAAAGAGCAGATCACCGAAATGGTGCACTACATCCACACCAATCACCCGAATGTTCATATTATGGCACGCGCGTTGGATCGTAACCACTTTTACGAGCTTTACGCTGCTGGTTGCTGTGATATCATTCGCGAAACCTATGATAGCTCTTTGCGTATGGCGCGCTCTGCCTTTGAGGCCCTTGGTGTTCCAAGCGATAAAGCCGTTGATATGGTATCCGTATTTGATCAATCGGATCGAGAAGGTATGGTCGAAGTGGCTGACACCTATGACGTCAACATCCCGCCCTTTGAGAACGAAGCGTTCATGGCAAAAGTGCGTGAAGTCGCACCGCGCCGCGAAGCCGAAGTCAGAGAGCAAATGACAAAAATCCTACAGCACAACTCGAAGGGTGAGGAACAGCTATGAAAGACGACAACTTCTTGCGCGAAAACAATGCGCGTCACATGTGGCATCCGATGGGTCATCAGGGCAATTCAGACGCCAATATGCCCGCGATTATCGCCAAGGCCGAAGGCGTGGTGATTGAGGATCTTGATGGTCACAAAACGGTCGATGCCGTCGGTGGCTTGTGGTGCGTAAATCTTGGCTATTCCAATAATGTCATCAAGGACGCCATTGCCAAGCAGCTTTATGATCTCCCTTACTACTCCGCCTTTTCCGGCACCTCTAATCCGCCGGCGATTGAAGCCTCTTATGCCGTGCGCGAGTTCTTTGAACCCGACGGCATGGTGCGTGCCTTCTTCACCTCTGGTGGCTCGGACTCGGTCGAGACCTGCTTGCGTCTTTCGCGTCAGTATCATCGCCTGCGGGGGGAGCCGACGCGCACCAAGTTCATCTCGCTCAAGAAGGGCTATCACGGCACGCATTTTGGCGGTGCATCGGTGAATGGGAACAACCGTTTCCGCATTGGGTATGAACCTATGCTTCCCGGTTGTTTCCATCTGCCAAGCCCCTATCCCTATCGCAATCCGTTCAATGAAACCGACCCGGCCCAGCTTGCACAAAACATCGCGAACGCGTTTGAAGATGAAGTGCAGTTCCAAGGCGCAAACACCATCGCCGCATTCATCATGGAACCGATTCAAGGCGCAGGTGGCGTGATTGTCCCGCATGAGAGCTTTATGGGCCTGATGCGGGAAGTTTGTGATCGTCACGGTATTCTGATGATTACGGATGAGGTGATCACTGGCTTCGGTCGCACTGGTTCTTGGTCTGGTTCAAGCCACTACGGTGTGAAGCCTGACATGATGAGCACTGCCAAAGGCATCACTTCTGGTTACTTCCCTGTTGGTGCCGCGCTTTTTAATGAAAAGGTCGCGGATGTGTTCGAGAACAGCGACCCTGCGGAGGGCGGTATTTATCACGGTTATACCTATTCTGCGCATCCTGTTGGCGCTGCTGCTGTTTCTGCGTGTCTCGCGGAAACTGTCCGCCTTGATATGCGCGCCAATGCGGCCGCGCGGGGTACGCAACTGTTTGAGGGTCTACGAGCGCTCGCAGCCAAGCATGATATTATTGGTGATGTGCGCGGTGGTCAGGGCCTCATGACAGGGATGGAATTGGTGTCCGACAAAGCCGCCAAGACGCCGATGGATCCCGCAACTGTCAAGCGCATTCAACAGGCGACCTACGAGGCTGGCGCGATGGTGCGCATGGGTCCACCCAATATCCTGATGTCGCCGCCTTTGACGATTTCGGAGGATGAAGTGAACGTCATTTTGAACGCTTTGGACACTGGCCTTAGCGCGGCGTGATCAAATTTCTGAAGGGGCTCCACCGCGCAAACGGTGGGGTCCAAAGACTGCGGCAGCGCAAAGGATAAGGCCTGATACAGCCGCAATCATCCCCGCGGCGCTGACTGCATTATCCGCACCAAGCCAAAGTGGCCCATAGCCTGCAAACACATACCCAAGAACTGCGGACAACGTCGCGAACACCACGCTCCATGCCACTTGCACACCCAAAGCGTTGGTCATCAAGCGCGCTGCTGCTGGGGGGCAAATGAACATTGCGATTACAATAATCGAACCGACAGCATCAAATGCCGCCACAGCGGCCAGCGCTGCAACCATCACCAGTGCAAATCCAAGCGCACCTGTACGAATGCCCATGCTTTGTGCGAACCCTTCATCAAACGTGGACAGCTTTAAAGGACGCCAAAAGACCCAGGTGAACACACACATAGCTATAAGAACAATCAATAATCGCGGCAGTTCCACAGGCAGATAAGCCAGCGCTTCGCTATCCAAGAGAGAGTCCCAACCCGTCGCATCAAGCCAGATCAAACTTTCTAAGTTGCCAAATAATGCGTGTTCCACATCAAGGTGAACAGTGCTTGTGTCCGATTGCTCTAGCAACAAAACGCCCCCTGCGAACATAGCTGTGAACGTCACGCCCATCGCGGCACCCGGTTCAATCTTGCCGAGACGGCGGATCGCTTCGATCATCAAGACCGCGACAACTGCCGCGCCCGCAGCGCCAAGCATCATCGGAACTGCCGCGACAACGCCAGTGATCAGAAATGCGACAACAATGCCGGGTAGAACAACATGGCTTATTGCGTCACCGATCAAGGCTTGTCGCCTCAACAACAGAAAATTTCCGGGCAAAGCGCATGCGATTGCAGCCAGAATACCGATCAACATAGGGGTCAAAGACAGTGCAACAAACTCTTCACCCATCATGAGTGCACCGCCTTTGGCGCGCCTATGAGGCGATCTAACTCATGGATCTGATCACCCGTCAGTACGCTTTCTATCTCTGTCAGCCCGTCATAAAAAGTCGCTGCCAGTGCGAACTCTTCACGGGACCTTGCCATTTGCCAACGTGTTTCATCGCGCAATGCTTTTGCGGCGCGAGCTTTTCCATCTTGGGTAGCCACGCCATCAGCGCGCGCAAGGCCCGCGCGTTGAAGCAGTCGCAGTGTTAGCTTTTCATAGATGGGTTGGCCTTGGGCAAGGGCGAGCAAACCCTGACGAATATGTACACGTCGTTGGAAAGAAAGATGCTTGAGAACCGCCGCCAGAACGCCACGGGCAGGGGCAAACAGCAGCGATAAAGCAAACATTGCGAACAGGAACAAGACGATCACGGGTCCAGTTGGCAGAGCAGGTGCAATGGCCGAGACAGCGGCACCGGTGTACCCCGCGAGACCACCCACAATGCCCGCAACCCATAGAACGCCAGTCACCCGTTCGCTCCAAAAGCGCGCGGTGACAGCGGGTATGATGAGCAGAGCAACGATTAAGATAAGACCAACGATTTTGAGGCCAACAACCGTAATGGCCATCACCAATCCCATCATGATCAGATCAAGGCGCGCAACATTTAAACCTCTCGATGCCGCAAATTCAGGATCAAACGCAACAGCGCTAAGGGGGCGGCGAAACGCGATGACAGCCAAGAGAACCAAAGCGCCACCAACAGCAATAATGACCGTATCTGAAAAAAGCATACCAGCAGTCGAGCCGAGCAAGAACCCCTCCAAACCAGCTTGGCGACCCTCAGACATTGTTTGAATGAACGTCAAAAACACAATGCCGATGCCGAAGAAAACAGACAGGACAGCCCCAATTGCGGCGTCTTCTGCAAGACGTGTGCGGCGCGTCAGAAATCCAATACACAACAGACCAAGCCAAGCGGATGCAGCAGAGCCAAGCATCAAGCCGATCAGGCTTCGACCATCGCCCCCAAGCGCGACCATGATGATGAAAGCAATGCCGACACCGGGCAAAGTCGCATGGGATATCGCGTCACTGACGAGTGCACGTTTACGAAGAAACAGAAACGTACCGGTGACGCCTGCGGCAATCCCCAAAAGCATGGCACCAAGAGTTACAAGCGTGGCGTTATAGCCAAGCTGAAGGGTCAGCGCATGCCAAAGCATGGGTTATGCACCAAGCGCAGTCTGGCCAAGTTGACCAGTCGCAAGGCGCCCCCCGTAAGCTTCTTGCAGGGTTTGTGGGGTAAAGGCGTCCTTAATGCTGCCTTCCGCGACGCGTGTCGTGTTGATCAAAAACACACGGTCGAAATAGTCGCACACTGTGCTGAGATCATGGTGCACAGCGACAACTGTTTTGCCGCTGCTTTGCAGCGTTTGCAAAACGTCAATAATCGCTTTTTCGGTCGCGGCATCAACGCCTGCGAAAGGTTCATCCAAAAGATAGAGATCGGCATTCTGCGCTAAAGCACGCGAGAGAAACACACGTTGTTGTTGGCCACCGGACAGCTGGCCAATTTGTCGGGTTGCAAAATCTTGCATACCGACACGCTCCAGACAGTCCATCGCCTTTGCTTTGTGCGCGCCGCGCAGACGACCCAACAGGCCCAACTCACGGTAAAGTCCCATCAGAACCACATCAATCACACGCGTTGGGAAGTCCCAGTCGACACTTGCGCGTTGGGGTACATATGCGATGCGCTCACGCGATGTGGAAACGGGCTGCCCGAACACATGCGCTGTACCAGCGAGCGGTTTGATGACGCCGAGTGCTGCTTTCAACAAGGTCGATTTGCCAGCGCCGTTTGGTCCGATAATTGCGGTCATGGAGCCGACGGGCACTGTCATATCAACAGAAAATACCGCAGGTTTTTGCCCATAGCTTACTGTCATACCACGGATCGCCAAAGCGGCGTCATTGGCTGTTTCAGCCATATGAGTTCCATTCGAGGTCGCCAGTTCAATCGCTGTCATGTCTTAGCTTCCTGCTGCCAATTTACCGTTCATGCCGCGCTCTGGGACGGTGCCGCCAAGGGCGCGCGCAATGGTCGTAAAATTATGATCAATCATGCCGATATACGTTGCTTCATACGTTCCATCACCGCCCATCGCATCAGAGAAGAGTTCGCCCCCGATTGTAACTGTGTGATCTTGCGCTGCTGCGCCTTCAATCAAGGCACGGATGTTACGATCAGAAACAGAGCTTTCGACAAATGCAGCGCCGATCTTGCGCTCTACCAACATGTCAACAAGGGTCGAAATCCGGTTCAAACCTGCTTCACTCTCGGTGGAAATGCCTTGGATGCCAATGACCTCATAGCCGAAGGCACGTCCAAAATAGCCAAATGCGTCATGTGCTGTGAGTAAGACACGCGCTTGCTCAGGCACTGTGCTGAGTGCGGTTTCGCCGTAAGTCTGCAAAGCCTTCAACTCTTCCTCGAAAGAGGCTAAATTCTGCGCGAAGGCGCCTGCTGCTTCAGTCTTTACTTCGCTCAAAACACGGGTAATCTCGCGCGCAACATGGGTCCACAGGTTAGGCACCATCCACACGTGTGGATCAAAACGACCGTCATAATCAGCATGTGAAATCAAAACATCGCGTGGCATCGCTGCAGCGACGGGAACGGAAGTGCGACGACGATCAAGCTTGATCAAAAACTCTTCCATCTGAGCTTCGAGGTATAGGCCATGCCAAAGCACCAAATCGGCGCGTGTCATCGCTGTAATGTCTGTCCGCGTTTGGCGATAGGCATGCGGATCTACACCTGGACCCATTAAGGCTTGCACCTCGACATGTGCGCCGCCGATCCTGCGTGCTGTGTCTGCAATCATTCCTGTTGTGGCAAAAATTTTCAAAGTGTCAGTTGCCAAGGCAAAGTGTGGGGCAATAAATGCTGCCGCGACGGTGCTCATAAAATGACGACGATTGAGACGCATGGATCCTCCTTTGTTGCTTTGAATATGAGAGTCATTCGCAAGAAGTCAATGATGTTGCGACTTATTCGCAATAAAGAAGTATTTATTCTGATCATTTGGTCAAAAAATGACGCAAAGACGCGGCCTTTGCTTGCTTACGGTGCAAACTCGTGGGACAGAATAACAAACGCCCCCTCCTCTGGAGTGCATACTATGACAACCCAAACTGTCCCATCCACAACTCATTTGCCGCAAACAGTTGAGCCACGAAATCCTGGAATGGAGCTTGATCTAAGCTGGGTGCGCTCGGTTCAGGCGAACACGTCTGCAATAGAACGACGCGCAAAAACTTTGCCCGGGCGGCGCAGTGTCAAGAAAGAGTATCAAGCAGCCTGGCTCTTGCGTGCTATCGAGTGCATCGACCTTACAACATTGTCTGGCGATGACACGTCCGAGCGGGTGAGACGTCTCTGTGCCAAGGCGCGAACGCCTTTGCGCAACGACATCGCTGAGGCGCTTGGTGTGAGCGGTATCCAAACGGGTGCGATCTGCTTGTATCACGATATGATCGAAACGGCTGTCGATGCTTTAAAGGGATCGGGCATTCCTGTCGCGGCTGTTTCTACGGGTTTTCCTGCTGGTCTATCGCCGTTCCATTTGCGTGTTGCAGAGATTGAAGAAAGCGTGAAGGCAGGCGCTGCAGAGATTGATATCGTTATTTCCCGCCGCCATGTTTTGTCAGGCGATTGGCAAGCCCTTTACGATGAGATGCGCGCGTTTCGCGCAGCTTGCGGGGATGCGCATGTGAAGGCTATTCTAGCGACAGGAGAGCTGGGAACGCTACGCAATGTCGCGCGCGCGTCGTTGATTTGCATGATGGCGGGCGCAGATTTCATCAAAACGTCGACAGGCAAAGAAAGCGTGAACGCGACATTGCCGGTATCCTTGGTGATGATCCGCGCGATCCGCGACTATCACGAGCGCACTGGCTTTCGCGTCGGGTACAAACCAGCGGGCGGTATTTCCAAAGCGAAAGATGCACTCGTCTATCTCGCCTTGATGAAAGACGAGCTTGGCGATCGTTGGCTGCAACCCGATCTTTTCCGCTTTGGCGCGTCCTCGCTTTTGAATGACATCGAACGCCAGTTAGAACACCACGTCACAGGCGCATATTCTGCCGGCTACCGCCACGCGCTGGCGTAAGGAGACCCCTCATGAGCATTTCCGAACGTCTCGACAAAATGGATTATGGTCCTGCCCCTGAAAGTTGCGCTGAAGCGCTAGAATGGATCGAAAGCCGCGGCGGTCTTGCCGGTCACTTCATTGATGGTAAATTTGGCATTCTGCGTGATGATCTGGTGTTGAATAACCCTGCCACAGGCGCGCGGCTTGCGGGTCTGACGAAAGGCACGGCCGATGAGGTTGCGCTCGCGGTCAAAGCGGCGCGTAGGGCGCAAAGCAAATGGGCTAAGGATGCACCTGCGCGAGCGCGCGTGCTCTACGCGATTGCGCGTTTGATGCAGAAACACGCGCGCTTGCTTGCGGTGATGGAAACGCTCGACAACGGCAAACCGATCCGCGAAAGCCGCGACATTGATATTCCCTTGGCGATCCGTCATTTCTACTATCACGCTGGCTTGGCGCAGTTGATGGACGATGAAATGCCTGAGCGTGAGGCAATAGGCGTTTGCGGCCAGATCGTGCCTTGGAATTTCCCGTTACTCATGCTCGCTTGGAAGATAGCACCAGCACTTGCGATGGGTAACACTGTGGTGTTGAAACCTGCTGAATATACGACGCTAAGTGCAATGATTTTTGCAGAGATTTGTAATGAAGCAGGCGTGCCTGCAGGCGTTGTGAATATCGTCACGGGTGATGGTGAAACAGGTCAGCACATTGTTGATGCGGACGTCGATAAAATCGCTTTTACGGGCTCCACCGCCGTGGGTCGCCGCATTCGCGAGGCAACCGCTGGTTTAGGCAAGGCGCTGACCTTAGAGCTGGGTGGTAAATCGCCCTATATCGTCTTTGATAACGCTGATCTTGATAGCGCAGTTGAAGGGCTGGTTGATGCGATCTGGTTTAATCAGGGCCAAGTTTGTTGTGCTGGGTCTCGCTTGTTGGTTCAGGCAAGCGTGGCGGAACGGTTCTACACCAAACTGAAGCGCCGGATGGATGGACTTCGCATTGGCGATCCGCTTGATAAATGCATTGATGTTGGTGCTATCGTAGATCCTGTGCAGTTGGCACAGATCACCAAGATGGTGAATGACAACACAGAGGGTGAAACATATCATGCCGCGTGCGACATGCCTGAGCGTGGCTGTTTCTATCCTCCTACATTGATAACAGGCCTTTCGCCGTCTGCGACCCTAATGCAGGAAGAGATCTTTGGGCCTGTCCTTTGTGCCACCACGTTCCGCACCCCCGCGGAAGCGGTGCAGCTCGCCAACAACACGCGTTATGGCCTCGCGGCAACTGTCTGGACAGAGAACGTCAATCTCGCACTCGATATTGCGCCGAAACTTGTGGCTGGCGTGGTATGGGTGAACGCGACAAACCTTTTTGATGCGGCTGCCCCCTTTGGTGGTGTGCGCGAAAGCGGGTTTGGGCGTGAAGGCGGGCTGGAGGGCTTGATGGCCTACACGAAACCCAAGGCAAAAAGCAAAGCGTTGAGTAAGGTTGAGGCGTTTGGCGGACGTGACGCTGGCGCTGATCCGATTGATCGCACAGCCAAGCTTTATATTGGCGGCAAACAAGCGCGTCCTGATGGTGGGTATTCCAAGGCGGTCTTCTCCAAGAAGGGCGAAAAGCTGGGCGATGTGTCGCTCGCCAATCGTAAGGATATTCGCAACGCTGTTGAGGCCGCGCAAGCCGCGAGTTCATGGGGCAAAACGACAGGTCATCTGCGCGCGCAAATCCTCTATTATATGGCAGAGAACCTATCTGCCCGCGCTTCTGAATGCGCCAAGCGCATTGACTTGATGACGGGCAAGACCGGCGGCAAAGCAGAGGTTGAAGCGTCGCTGAACGCACTCTTCACCTACGCTGCGTGGGCCGACAAATGGGACGGTGCCGCGCGCGGTGTTCCTATAAAAGGCATCGCACTGGCGATGAAAGAACCTGTTGGTGTGATTGGCGCGCTTTGCGCTGATGATTTGCCTTTGCTTGGTTTGATCCAACCGATGGGTGCGAGCATGGCGATGGGCAATCGCTGTATATTGGCGGCGAGCGAGCCGTTTCCTTTGACCGCGACGGATTTCATTCAGATATTAGAAACTTCTGATGTGCCGTCTGGTGTCGTAAATATACTTACCGGAAGCCATACTGAGCTTGCACCGCACCTGGCGGCGCATAACGATGTTGATGCCGTGTGGAGCCAATCCTCCTCCGACGTGTCCGCTGTGATCGAGGCGAAGAGCGTTGGCAATCTCAAACGCACGTGGGTGAACAATGGGCAAACGACGCACATCACCACGCGCGATTATCTAAATGCTGCGACAGAGACAAAAACAGTCTGGGTTCCTTACGGGGAATAAAGGAGCTCTTTACAGTTAGTCCTGCCGCACAGCCCCTGTCACTGCCGCAGCACCAAGCGCTGTAATGATCCATCCAAGCGCCTTTGCGAACCAACGCAACCACCACCCAACGCGCCCCAAACGGGAGCGCGAGGTGGACGGCGCCCAAGCGGTTTCTTGTCCCAAAGATACGATCGGTATGACCAAGTCAGCGGCGTAGGCGTAGCCATTGAAGGTTTCCCAATCTTTGCCTGCTTCAGTCTTACTGGACCAGAAGGCAGCTGGGTTATCCGCGTGGGTTTCAATCTCAGAAATCCAATTTGCCCGAATGAGAATAGGGGCAGCATTGGGGGTCATATCACCCGCGCGCCAGGCTTGGTCGAAGAACGCGCCAAGGCCAATGATCAACGCCGCAGCAAAGAACAAGGCGCGCGCAGGTCGGTACCCATAGCCTACCGCCACGCGCATCACGCCATCAGCGATACAATGGGCAAGCCAACGTAACGGCAAACCACCGCGTGCAAAAATTGCACGCCTGTTTGCATCCCTCAGCATATGTTCTTTGCGCATAAGAACACTGCGTGCATCCGCGCGTTGCCCGTTCAATAGCAACACGCGTGCAAGCTGTTAATAGGTCTGTGCCGTGAAACCCATGTCTTCGGGGCGACGCTCTAACCACGCGAGACGATTTTGAACCGACGTATCGGTGTGTTGTGAGAAGCCGTCGTATGTGAGCCCGTCCAAGCGGATTGGATAGCTCGCGCCCGGCCCTTCAGGCTCATCGCGCAACCGCGCACAGCGCGCGCCTGACAGATTTACGATGCCGCGACCGATCTGGCTGTCTTTGAAATACAAAAGCCCTTCAATGCGCGCACGCGCAAATAACAAAGCGATGTCGCGGCCGTGTTCTTCCGTGGCTTGAAAAATCCCGCCTGCGCCAAAATCATCTTGCACAGATGTTGCGACGTTCGTCACAAACACATCGTGCTTTGTCGCAAGTGATAAGAAGAACAACGCGCCTTTGCAGGTTAGCGAAGTATCTTCGCCAGAATAGGGATAATTTCCCAGATAGAGTTACCCATCAACCGTCATTGAGGGTGCAAAAATCGCGTCCTGAGTTTCTGACAGGATGCTGCAATCCACAAGCTGCACGTCGCCATTGATATGCGCACCTGACAGGCTCATCTCGCCGCTCATGTGCGTACCTGCGCGTATGAATAAAGCCCCGTCCAAAACAACGTTGTCTGCGGACAGGCCGGGCAGGTTGCAGCCCGAGAAGATCAACCCACGCATCCGAGCGTTCACCAATTCAAGCACATCCGTGAAATGGCATTGAGTGAAAGACAGATCACAACTCAAACGTGCGCCTTTAAGATCCAGCTTCCCAGAAATCCATGCGCCTCTTATGCGAAGCCCCTTGGCACCCAATCCCGCTTCGGAGAGTAACAGATCACGCAAAAAAGTTGCGTTGATTAAGTTGTCGTCACTTTGTTGTTCGGGCACCGAGCCTTCGCCAAATATAATGCGTGCAGGTTCAGCGCATTCGGAAAGCAGTTTGTGCTCAGCGGGTGTTTGTGCCGTCGGCTTTGGATGCAAAGTCATTGGAAAAAGAAAACACGCTCTTGCGTCGCTCACAAGTCTCTTTGATGTTTCGTCTGTGCTGACAAACCGTGGATGTGGGGCCATAGTCTGATCAAATTCAAGAATGGGAGAATATAAATGTCCGACGAAATCGTCATCCTCGATGGCGCGCGCACAGCGATTGGCACGTTCGGTGGCGCGCTCGCGCAAACATCGCCAATAGAGCTGGCAACGATTGCGAGCAAAGCCGCGCTGCAACGCTCTGGTGTTGAAGGCGCGCAGATTGGTAATGTTGTCTTCGGTCATGTGATCAACACAGAGCCGCGTGATATGTATTTGTCACGGGTTGCAGCGATTGATGCTGGTATTCCCGACACGAGCCCTGCGATGAATGTGAACCGTCTTTGTGGCTCCGGTGCGCAGGCAATTGTGTCCGCAGTCCAATCGCTCATGCTTGGGGATGCCGATTTCGCGCTTGCGGGTGGCGCGGAAAACATGTCGCGTTCGCCCTTTATCAACCCTGACCAACGTTGGGGCGCGAAGATGGGCGACATACGCACACTGGATATGATGCTGGGTGCTTTGAACTGTCCCTTTGGTACGGGTCATATGGGTGTCACCGCAGAGAATGTTGCCGCGGAGCATGGCATCACGCGCGCAGCACAAGACGCTTTCGCGATGGCGAGCCAAACACGGGCGGCATGTGCGATTGAGAACGGCTATTTCGAAAGCCAGATCACTCCAGTTTCGATCAAAGTAAAACGCGATATGGTTGACTTTGTGGTGGATGAGCATCCTAAAGCCACCTCTGATGAGGCGCTCGCAGGATTGCGCACAGTGTTCCAAAACGACGGGACTGTGACCGCAGGCAACGCTTCCGGTATTAATGATGGTGCCGCTGCAATGGTGCTTGCGACGGCTGCTGCTGCTAAAAAGGCTGGTCTGAAGCCACGCGCGCGTATTCTTGGCTATGCCCACGCCGGCGTGCGTCCTGAAGTGATGGGGATTGGACCTGTACCAGCGGTTGAAAATCTGCTGGCGCGCACTGGGTTAAAGGCGTCTGACTTTGATGTTGTAGAAAGCAACGAAGCGTTTGCATCGCAGGCGCTTGCGGTGAACAAAGAGCTTGGCCTTGATCCGGCAAGGGTAAATCCGAATGGCGGTGCGATCGCGCTGGGCCATCCAGTTGGTGCGACAGGTGCGATCATTACGCTCAAAGCGCTCTATGAGCTTGAGCGGATCGGAGGTAAGCGCGCGTTGATCACGATGTGTATTGGCGGCGGTCAGGGCATTGCTTTGGCAATCGAAGCACTCTGATCGGAAAAAGAACTTTTTGAAAAGATCTTGCAAGAGCCTTTGCGAAGGCTTTTGACGGCTTTGTTGCACAAATAGGTTGATGGGATTCACTTTATGAATCAAGTGTGATAGCTGAAGGCAGGAGCAGTTGGGACCCTACGAAGTACAAGACCAAGAATTGGTCGTCTTATAATGACAGCTTGAAGCAACGCGGATCGTTGTCGATCTGGTTTGATCCAGCGATGGTTTGGATGCCTCCGCCAAATGGTAAGCGCGGTCGGCAGCAACAATTCAGTGATGCCGCCATTCAAACTTGTCTGACGCTGAAGGTCTTGTTTGGGATGCCACTTCGGCAAACAACTGGGTTTGTCCAGAGCTTGCTGTGGCTGGTCGGGTTAAATTGGGTTGTACCAGATTTCAGCACCTTATGCCGTCGCCAGAAGACACTAAACGTGAACCTCCCTTATCGTGGATCAAAGGGTTCACTGAATCTCCTCATCCCCTCTCGTTGCTGCGAGCAGCAACTGCCGGGCAGTGGACAGCACGGGGATCAAAGCCGAAGATGAAGGCGAGTGGAATGCGTACAAACATGGCGGCTCCAAACGCCGCATATGGCGCAAGATACACCTAGGCATCGACGAGGGAACGCTGGAGGTTCGAGCAGTCGAGGTCACCAGCAGCAACATCGGTGATGCTCCAATGCTGCCCGAACTCCTGAATCAAATCCCTCCAGATCAGGACATCTGCAGCGTCACAGCCGACGGGGCGTATAACACCCGTAAATGCCACGAGGCAATTGCCGCCAGAGATGCCCATGCAGTCATCCCACCGCGTAAAAATGCAAAGCCCTGGAAATCCCCTATCGTGCATGCAGGCATGCACTGCCTGGCAGTAGACGAGTGCCGAAGCTGTTGCCCGAAACGATGCAGTCAGCGCGCAGCGATATCTTGGCCGCACTCTGTGGCGACGCTGGAGTGGATCTCACCGCCGAAGCCGCGTCGAAACGAAGATGCATTGTATGAAACTGTTTGGCCAATCGCTGATGGCGCGGGACTTTAAAAGGCAGGTTGCCGAGATCCAAATCCGTATCGCCGCCCTCAACCGCTACACAGCTCTTGGCATACCTATCACAGAGTCTGTAGGATAAGTCCGCTTGGGGTACCGGGGAGAACGCCCTTCACCCGATTTGTACAACAAAGCCGCCCGCACCTTTCGCGCGAAATTTCCCGACCTTTTAATATTACTCACCACATCTAACGTCAGCGTTGCGGAGGCTGATCCGGCGAGGGATGCAGTATCGTGCATTCTGCAAAAGCCTGTGCCGCGCCAGCATTTATACCGCGTGTTGATAGATCTTGCGCCGCCTGAGCAGAAGGGCGGTGCGGCTGACGCTTTGGTTTTTCATCCAGTCAATCGTGAACCGCCAATCGCGCTTCAGGGAGGGCGAAAACTGCGTATTCTTGCTGCGGAAGATAATAAAACCAATCAACTGATCTTTCGCAAAATGCTTAAATACTTGGACGTTGATCTAGAATTTGCCAGCAACGGGATTGAAGCCGTTGCGCTTTATAAAAGTTTTTAGCCTGACATCGTGTTTATGGATATTTCGATGCTGAAAAAAGATGGCAAAGAGGCAACGCAAGACATTCGTTCGTTGGAGGAAATCGTCCAAAAGGCTGTTCCGATAATCGCTATGACCGCTCACGCTATGGCGGGCGATCAAGAAATGATACTGCAAGCTGGGCTAGACCATTACCTGACAAAACCGTTGAAAAAATCTCTTGTCATCGAACATAGCGCAGCTTTGGACATGCCAGAAGCCCAAGCGCTTGGGGTGAATCAGCTCGGGTAGTCGCGCAAGAAAACCCAGCGATCGCCTTCGCTCATGTCTTTCTGGAAGGCATAGCCGCCGGTATCAAACTCTTTGATGTTTTCAGCACTCTCAACACGGTTTTGAATCATATAACGTGCCATTGCACCCCGTGCTTTCTTGGCAAAGAAACTCACGATTTTGGCTTTGCCGTCTTTGTTTTCCATAAAGACAGGGGTGATGACGCGTAATTTCAGCGCTTTGGGTGCGACCGCGCCGAAATATTCCTGACTTGCGCAATTCACCAACGTATCTGTCCTAATCTCATCGGCTTGCGTATTCAGCATTTTGGACAAGTCGGTGCGCCAGTAATCGTAAAGTGATGTGCCGCGACGGGTCTTGAGGCGAGAACCCATTTCAAGGCGATAAGGTTGAATGCCATCGAGCGGGCGCAAAACGCCATAAAGGCCAGACAAAATGCGCAAATGATCCTGTGCCCAGCGCAGCTCGTCATCG
>JAHEGL010000170.1:474-3116 GCA_024645145.1 Planktotalea sp. | reverse complement strand
TGAGTTGATCTCTTTAGGTGTCATGGAACGAGACTTTAACTTTTCTACGACAGCAAAAATCTTTGCTTTCTTGTTTTCAAACGAATCTGATCTCTCTTTACCAACACACCCAAGCTCCACACCAATTGGGGTAAGGCGTTGATCGGCGTTATCTGCACGAAGTGAAAGTCTAAACTCTGCTCGCGACGTAAACATTCTATAGGGCTCAGTCACACCTCGCGTTGTGAGGTCATCAATCATGACGCCGATGTAACTGTTCGTTCGACTGAAAACGAAGGGATCTCGCTTCTGAACTTCTAAAGCAGCATTTAAACCAGCGGCTAGACCTTGCGCTGCTGCTTCTTCATATCCTGTCGTGCCATTGATCTGCCCCGCGAGATACAGTCCTTCGTACCCTTTTACACTTAAACGAGCATCAAGGGCGCGCGGATCTACATAATCGTATTCGATCGCATAGCCCGGCTGAATGATCTTCGCCTCCTCAAGTCCAACGATTGTTTGGACATAGGCATGCTGCACATCCTCAGGAAGGCTTGTCGAAATTCCGTTTGGATAAACCGTATGATCATTAATTCCCTCTGGCTCTAAAAAGACCTGATGAGCGGTTTTATCAGCGAAGCGTACAATTTTATCTTCGATCGACGGGCAATATCTGGGGCCAATTCCGTCGATGTAGCCACCATACATCGCACTTCGTTTAAGGTTTTCATCGATTAGCTTGTGCGTCTGGGCGTTTGTGTGGGTGATTCCACAGTTCACTTGCGGCACGCTCACCCCTTTAGACATAAACGAAAACAGGACCGGATCATAATCACCTGGCTGACTTTCAAGAATGTCCCAATTTATAGTTCGACCGTCTAGTCGCGGCGGTGTTCCAGTTTTCAACCGTCCCAATGGCAGATCAAAGCTATCGATCCGCTCAGCTAGCTTGATGGAGGGCTTGTCACCCATACGACCACCCGGCTTTGACACGTTGCCGATGTGAATAACTCCGCGCAGGAATGTTCCAGCGGTCAGCACAACCGCTTCGCACGAAAGCTCACTTCCGTCAGCGAGTTGGATGCCCTTAATCTTCCGACCATCCATGATGAAATCAGTGACTTCACCTTCAACTATACTAAGGTTTTCTTGCTTCTCGATCTCATTCAACATTTCAGTACGGTAAATCGCACGATCAGATTGAGCGCGCGGACCTTGAACTGCTGGTCCTTTACGACGATTGAGAAGCCTGAATTGTATGCCGGCCTTGTCAGCGACGCGTCCCATGACTCCATCAAGCGCGTCGATTTCTCGGACAAGATGGCCCTTGCCAAGCCCACCGATAGCAGGATTACAGGACATAACGCCAATACCATCACGGGTTAGCGTAATAAGAGCGGTACTGACACCCATACGAGCGGATGCGTGCGCCGCATCACAACCCGCGTGGCCACCGCCAATAACGACGACATCGAAATGAGATTGTTTCACGTGAAACATTCCTTACTTACCAAGACAGAAGCTTGAAAAAATTTCGTCCAAAAGATTCTCAACATCTACATGACCGATGAGACTGTTCAAAGCTCGAATAGCGGAGCGCATATCCTCAGCAACGATATCATAGTGATCCGGGCCAAGGTTCAGTCCGCTTTTGGCAGCGTCCAAACACTGCATCGAAACAACCAGCGCCTGCCTATGCCGTTCCCGCGTTGCTATACCAGCACTTGCAGATCGTGCTAACAATGTGTTGGAAATAAGCGCGACTAGATCATCTACACCTTCGCCAGTTTTACCAGATACCGCAATTAAGCTTCGATCCGATGACACATCAGCCTTACCAAGAACTTCGATATCACCTGTTTGCGGTGACAGAGGCAGTTCCTCACCAACAGAAGATTTTAGAAAAACCCTAAGATCCGCAGTTTCGGCGCGTTGAAGAGCACGATCGATACCGATCTTTTCGACAAAATCCTCAGTTTCCCGTAAACCAGCAGTGTCCAAGATCGTTACGGCCAACCCATTAAGATCCAACTTCACTTCGATAACATCTCGCGTTGTCCCCGCGTATTCAGAGGTAATTGCAGCATCACGCCCTGCAATCGAGTTGAGCAACGTAGATTTACCAACATTGGGTGCGCCTATAATAGCGACCTCAAACCCAGTTCTGATCCGTTCGGCAGTTTTCACACCGTCGGCTTCTTTCACAATCGCGTCTTGACTACGCTCAAGCAGTTCCAATACTTCTGGCGTTACGTCTACTGGGACATCTTCGTCGGCGAAATCTATCGTTGCCTCAAGCAGTGATGCCGCTCTTATCAAATCAGTTCGCCAAACTTCAGCATTACGACCAAGATCACCTGCCAGCACACGTACGGCTTGCTTGCGTTGTGCTTCTGTTTCAGCGTCAATCAGATCGGCAAGTCCTTCGACCTGCGCCAAATCAAGTTTTCCGTTTTCCAAGGCGCGGCGTGTAAATTCACCGGGCTCTGCGAAACGTAAACCGTCAACCTCGCCAAGCAATTTCATCATCTGAGAAACGATTGCTGTGCTGCCATGAAGATGAAACTCCACAACCGGCTCACCAGTGAAGCTCTTACGATCTTCAAAGGTCAGCACCAAAGCTTGGTCAACCAAGGCACCGTTTTTGTCAGTCAGACTACGAA
>JAHEGL010000170.1:0-441 GCA_024645145.1 Planktotalea sp. | reverse complement strand
TGCGACAATGGAAGGTTGGAACAAAACACCAAACCAGCATCCCAAGCGCGCGCACCTGATATTCGAATGACAGAAACACCTGCTTTACCCTGCGCCGTCGCAAGTGCAAAAATCGTGTCCATGACACCTGCCCTGTGTTTGTTTTAGGTATTCATTGAATCGAAGAACTCAGCATTGCTCTTTGTTTGCTTGAGTTTACCAAGCAAGAACTCAACAGCGTCTGTCGTACCCATCGGGTTAAGAATACGGCGCAGAACGAAGGTTTTCTGCATATCGACCTTATCAATAAGCAAGTCTTCCTTGCGGGTACCAGACTTGAGAATATCGATGGCCGGATAAACACGCTTGTCAGAGATCTTGCGATCCAGAACAATTTCAGAGTTACCAGTACCTTTGAATTCTTCGAAGATCACCTCATCCATGCGCGAACCAGTGTCGATC
>JAHEGL010000510.1:30-3208 GCA_024645145.1 Planktotalea sp. | reverse complement strand
TGACCGCTACGGACTTTGGTCTTAACAATCGTTCAAGTGACTTACGCGTCATGGATTATGCGCCAAGAGGGCGGAATAGGTCGCGACTGATAATATGGCGTTGGATTTCACTGGTTCCGTCCCAAATGCGCTCGACCCGTGCATCGCGCCAGAAACGTTCGATCGGATAGTCGTCCATGAGCCCCATGCCGCCGTGAATTTGTAGCGTGGTATCAGTGACGCGCGCCAACATTTCGGTGGCATATAGTTTCGCGCTCGCGATTTCGCGGTTGGCGGGCAATCCTTGATCAAGACGCCATGCTCCAGCCAAAGTGAGCCAATCCGCGGCATCGATTTCAGTGACCATATCGGCGATTTGAAAACTGACACCTTGGAATTTGCTAATTTGTTGACCGAATTGCTTTCGCTCAGCGGCATAATTCAAAGCATAGTCAAAACAACGGCGCGCGCGTCCGACGCTAAAGGCGGCAACCGTCAAGCGGGTCGCATACAACCATTCATTCATCACGGCGAACCCACCGTCAACTTCCCCCAAAACTTGCGCATCGGGAAGGCGGCAATCTGTGAAGTCGAGTACGTAATTCTTGTAGCCGCGATGCGAGACCGATTTGTACCCTTCACGTGCGTCAAAACCCGGCGTTCCGCGATCTACAAGAAATGCTGTAATCCGTTTTTTCGGGCCTTTGGGAGTTTGATCTTCGCCAGTCGCTACAAAAACGATAAAGAAATCAGCGTGTTCGCCACCAGATATGAAATGTTTAGACCCATTGATAACCCAATCACCGCCAGAGCGCACAGCACTGCATTTCATCCCGCGCACATCAGATCCAGCCTCAGGTTCTGTCATGGCAAGCGCATCCATTTTTTCGCCGCGCACCGTAGGCAAAAGATAACGCTCACGCTGATCGCCTTCGCAGGCCATCAAGATATTCTGTGGGCGACCGAAGAAATGCGTAAGTGCCATGGAGCCGCGGCCAAGCTCGCGTTCGACAAGTGTAAAATCAAGGTGGGACAGACCTGCGCCACCAACCTCTTCAGGAAAATTGCAGGCGTAAAAGCCCAGATCAATGACCTTTTGCTTGAGCGCTTCACCAAGTTCATGTGGCACTTGACCTGTTTGCTCAACCTCAGTTTCAAACGGGTAGATTTCATTTTCAACAAAACTGCGAACCGTATCAACGATCATATTCTGTTCTTCGCTCAGGCCAAAATGCATGCTAATTTTCCGATTGTTCACAACTCAGCGTCGCCCTAGACGTTAGCGTTTTTCCTGTTCACCCGCGACATTGCGCGACTGTTTGCGACGGACTTTGGCAAGTTTAACCGAGCAAGGTGTTGAATTGGTACAATTGTTTGCTTGGAAACCTATGACGTTTGCGGCAAACCTTTTTCCATGACACAAACAAAAACACGCATTGCCCTAAATGGTTTTGGTCGCATTGGCCGTTCGATCTTGAGAATTCTCAGAGCGCAAGATCTTCCCTTTGAACTGGTTTTGGTCAACGATATTCAATCGCTTGATGTTTGTGCCTATCTCTTTGAATATGATAGCGTTTTTGGCCGGTATCATGGTGTGGTCAAACATTCTGCAGGCGTCTTGGAGCTCGACGGTGATACGATTCCGTTTCATCATGAGACTGACTTGAGCACGCTTGATCTATCATCGGTCGATGTCGTGCTGGAGTGCACTGGACTTGCAGGCAACCGTGCAATCGCGACCCGCGGATTGGATGCGGGGGCAAGATCGGTTCTGATTTCTGGACCATCGGATACCGCAGATAAGACTATTGTTATCGGCGCAAACGACGAAGAGCTCGGGAACGCCAACATCATCTCAAACGCGTCTTGTACGACCAATGCGCTTGCGCCGTTGTTACGTGTTCTGGATGAGGCCTATGGAGTCGAAAGTGGCCATATGACCACGATCCATTGTTATACAGGAAGTCAGCCAACCGTGGACAAACCCGGGGCTGACTTTGCGCGTAGCCGCGCTGCTGCGTTGTCGATGGTGCCGACGACCACAAGTGCGCAGCGTCAAACGGATGAGGTGCTGCCACATTTGGCGGGGCGGATCGAAGCGCGCGCGATCAGAGTGCCAACCGCAAGTGTGTCGGCTATCGATTTAACAGTTCAAACGCGCGCCAGTGTGACGGCGCAAATAGTGCGGGATCATTTGAAATCGCAAGCTGCCAGTGGCGTGTTAGGCTGGACAGAGCAGCCGCTGGTGTCATCAGATTTGCGCATGCGGCCGGAGTCGCTCGTGCTGGTGGGGCCAGAAATTTCGGTCTCTGTCGGTGGGTTGTTGCGCGTGTTTGGCTGGTATGACAATGAATGGGGTTTTTCCAAGCGCATGCTCGAATTGGCGCAGCGTATGGCACAAAGATAGGACAGAATATGCATGCTTTGGTGACAGAAGAACTGATCGAAAGCTATCAGCGCGACGGTGTTGTGCTGATCAAAGGGCTCTTTGCTGATTATGTCGAAGCCCTGCGCAAAGGGGTTCAGCGCAACATGGATGAGCCGGGGCCGTATGCTGCGGAAAATCTAAAAGAAGACGAGGGCGGTCGCTTTTTCGATGACTATTGCAATTGGTCGCGTATTGCGGAGTTTGAGGAGGTCGCGAGCCACAGTGATGCCGCTGAAGTTGCAGCTGACTTGATGCGCTCCGAGACTGTGCAGCTTTTTCATGATCATGTGCTTGTGAAAGAGCCGGGAACGTCCAAGCCAACGCCGTGGCATACTGATGGGCCATATTATTTCGTGCAAGGGCAGCAAACAGTGAGCTTTTGGTCCCCGCTTGATCCTGTAACGGACGCATCCTTGCGCTGTGTCGCGGGATCTCACCTTTGGGAAAAACCAGTTTTGCCCACGCGGTGGTTGTCCGAGACAAGTTTTTATCCTGACGAGGATGCTTACATGCCAGTGCCTGATCCAGACGCTGAGGGTATGATTGTGCGCGAATATGATATGGAGCCGGGGGACGCCGTGGCGTTCAATTATTCCATTTTACACGGTGCGCGGGGCAATGAAACAAGTCAGCGCAGACGGGCATTTTCGCTGCGCTTGCTAGGGGATGATGCGCGATATGTAGAACGCCCAGGGCCGACGTCTCCGCCGTTCCCGGGTCATGATATGGTGGCAGGTCAAAAGCTGCGCGAGGATTGGTTTCCAATCCTCT
>JAHEGL010000507.1 GCA_024645145.1 Planktotalea sp. | reverse complement strand
CACAAACTGTTTAATTTCAGAATGAATTGGAATTTCTCGCCAACCTGATCGTTTTGCGCGGGGCGTTATCGCCGCAGGGCGCTGCGACAAAGCATGGGGCTCAACGGCGGTCGGTTAAGCGAGGCCCGCAAGACCAGCCCGAGGCTTGCCCCATCCCTAACCCCTTTACGCACAAGCACTTGCAAACAGCCCCCAGAGTCTTCAATTCTGCGCGCATGAAAACATGGCACCAACTCCCGACTGATCCTGCTTTTGTGCAAAACCCCTACCCTGCATATCGCACCGCGCGCACGGCCGCTGCTGTGCAAACCTGGCCGGACTATAAAATGACCGCTGTGTTCAACTATGCGCTGGTCTCGCAAATCCTAAAGGATCGTCGCTTTGGCCGCGAACCCCTAGAGCCAATAAAATTTGCACCCCACCTCGCGCCCTTTTACGCCATCGAAGCCCATTCGATGTTAGAGCTCGAACCTCCGCGCCACACGCGGTTGCGCTCTTTGGTCTTGCGCGCCTTCACGTCCCGTCGGATCAAAGAACTCGCACCAGAAATTGATGCGCTCTGTGATGATCTGCTCGAAGCCATTCCTCTCGATCAGCCCTTTGATCTGATCAAACACTACGCCACGCCAATCCCTGTGATTATCATTTGCCGTCTGCTTGGCGTCCCCGAAACCATGGCCACTCAATTGCTGAGTTGGTCCAATGATATGGTTGCGATGTATCAAGCCCGTCGTGACCGCACGATTGAGGAACGCGCCGCGCGCGCGTCCACGGAATTTGCGGACTTCATTCGACGCTTCGCAGAAGAAAAGCGCCTCAAACCAGCCGATGATCTGATCACCCAACTCCTGCACGCTAAAGAAAACGGCGACAAACTCAGTATGGATGAGCTTATCACCACCTGCATTTTGCTTTTGAACGCAGGTCATGAAGCGACGGTGCACATGATTGGCAATGGGGTCAAAACGCTTCTAGAAACGCAAACGCCCCTTGATGCGCTCGCAGATGGTGCCATTGATCAAACGGTAGAAGAAATCCTGCGTTTTGATCCCCCGCTTCATGTTTTCACACGCTATTGCTACGAAGATCTTCAAATCGACGGGCACAGCTTTAAACGCGGTGATAAAATCGCTCTAATGCTTGCTGCGGCCAATCGTGATCCAGATCATTGGCCCGATCCTGAACACTTCGATCCGACACGCAAAATCCAAACCAACACCAGCTTTGGTGGCGGATTGCACTTCTGCGTCGGTGCCCCCCTTGCGCGCCTTGAGCTTCGCGTCGCTTTGCCAAAACTGTTCAATCGGTTTCCTCAACTGCATATCGCTGACACTCCCAAATACGCGAATTTGTATCATTTCCACGGGTTAGAACGGCTAATGTTAGCGACACACCGTTAGGCCATTTGGCTTGACAGATGCGATAGTCAGCGGCTCCTATAGCCCTTTATTTATAGGAATTATCGCCATGCGCTTTTCAAAAATCGCTTTATTTTGCTGCCTCGCGCTGCCCGTGCAAGCCCAAGAACGCACCTTAAGCCCGTAAAAAGCCAAAGGCTATCAAAGCGTCATCACCCAATGTGTCAGCTTTACGCGCGCATCCTTCGCCAACGCCGCCTGTGATGATCTGCTTTCACGCATCGCCCCCATGATCCGCGCCGAAGGCCTAACACATGTCGCGCTGGGTCGCACCGAACGGGGTATTTGGGAACGATGTCTATCTAACGCCAAACACAACGCTACAAGACGCCGTGCACCTCACGCTCTACTTACGCGGCGCAGACAGTCCACCTGCGATTTCGCTTACGCTTTCCCTTTACAAACAAACACCCAATGGCCGTCTCGTTCTATGGGAGGACTCTGGTTTGGGCTCAGGTGAAAAAGCGGTCATTGCCAATGGTCTGTCCCAAGGGCTCGCGCAAAAACTCGTATCGATCATTGAAACGCTTGGTCAAAACAAAAAGCCCTAAACCCTTCCTCTCTCCAAAATATCCTGGGGAGCGCGAGGGGCTAGCCCCTCGCACGGATCAGATTGCGACAGCAATCAGAAACACTAAAGCGGTAGCGCCGATGTGCTCTTGATTTCTTCCATCGACAAAAGCGCCGTCACATTATGCACCTTCACTTCCGAAATAAGCGCTTGATAAAACACATCATAGGCCCGCGCGTTCTGAACGCGCACCTTTAAAATGTAATCAATATCACCCGCCAAACGATGCGCCTCTTGCACTTCGGCACGGTCCAACAGCGCTTTCAAAAATGCAGCCTGCCAATTTGCATCATGCTCAGACGTGCGGATCAGAACGAAAAAGCACGCCTCAAAACCAAGCGCGTCCGCATCCAGTTTCACAGTTTGCGCACCTATGATCCCGGCCTCTCGCATTTTACGAATCCGATTCCATACCGGCGTCTTGCTAGAGCCTACTTCACGCGCAATTTCATCAAGCGAGCGGTCCGCATCCACTTGCAACGCGCGTAAGATTTTTCGATCCGTCTCATCAATTCGAACAGACATTCGCCCCACTCCATCGTTTCGGAACACGTAACCCGAAAATTAACTCAAGACAAAACATTATTCTTATCAAACGCCAGGACCTAGCAATATATTAGAATATTTTCCTATATTGAGCTCGAAAATCAAGCGCTGGAGCTAGATCATGGATCATTTCCCAATCTTTGTCGCCCTTGCAGGCCGCCGTGTGATCCTGTCCGGAGGGGGTGACGCAGCCATCGCCAAACTCAGGCTCCTGTTGAAGGCAACCGCGCATATCACAGTGTTCAGTACAGAGGCCGCGCCCGAAATCCAAGCCTGGCACACAGCAGGCAAACTGCGTCTTGTGTCTCGTCAGCTAGAACCGGGCGATGCCTTGTGCGCAGTGCTGGCCTATGCGGCGGATGAAGACGTCACTTTGGATGCACGCACATCTGATATCGCACGCGCCGACGGCGCATTGGTTAATATCGTCGATAATCTTGGGGACAGCCAATTCATCACCCCCGCAATCGTGGACCGCGATCCCGTTACAATCGCCATCGGCACAGAGGGCGCAGCCCCGGTTCTGGCCCGCGCGATCAAAGCGGATCTTGAAGAACGCCTACCACAGAAGCTTGGCACCCTCGCGCGCATCGGCAAGACGTTTCGCAAAGCCGCTGATGTCCTACCAATGGGCCGCGCGCGTCGTGATTTCTGGCGCGATTACTATTTCAACAGC
>JAHEGL010000503.1 GCA_024645145.1 Planktotalea sp. | reverse complement strand
CGTGAAAATCATGTTCGAAAATTTAAAAAACGCTCTGAGTGAGTCAGACACCGTATACGACCCACTCCACTTCCACTCAAACGTGCATCACATAAAACCCGTTACACGACGTTCACCTTTCGTATGCGCCCAAATTCACAGC
Source organism: Planktotalea sp. (assembly GCA_024645145.1). Lineage (GTDB taxonomy): Bacteria > Pseudomonadota > Alphaproteobacteria > Rhodobacterales > Rhodobacteraceae > Planktotalea. The sequence continues at coordinate 3,070 of JAHEGL010000503.1, read as the reverse complement.
TTTAAGATGTGGCAACACCAAGCCCGTGAACCTCAACACCCGAAGCTTGCAAAGCCGTCGCCGCGATATCTGTCGCGGTCAAACCCGCATCTGCATACATCGCATCAGGGGCCGCTTGGTCGATGAAACGGTCCGGCAGGGTCATCGTACGCACAGCGACATTACCATCAAGCAAACCTTCATTCGCCAAGTCATGCAAAACCATCGCGCCAAAACCACCTTGGGAGCCTTGCTCAACAGTCACCAGCGCTTTGTGGTTCTTGACAAGAAGATGCAGCAAAGCCCGATCAAGCGGTTTCGCAAAACGCGCGTCTGCGACAGTGGCTGTGATGCCCTGCGCTTCCATGAGATCTGCCGCTTTCAAACTCTCAGACAGATGCGCGCCGAAAGAGAGAATCGCTACGTCTTTGCCCTGACGCACGATGCGACCTTTGCCAATTTCGAGCACTTCGCCAATCTCGGGCATCTCAACACCCGTGCCAGAACCACGCGGATAGCGAAACGCAATCGGGCCACTATCATGCGCGGCGGCGGTCGCGACCATATGCACGAGTTCGGCCTCATCAGAAGCGGCCATCACCGTCATGTTCGGCAAGGCGGCAAGGTAGCCAATATCGAACGCGCCCGCATGTGTCGGGCCATCGGCACCCACAAGGCCAGCGCGATCAATCGCGAAACGCACAGGCAGGTTTTGCAGCGCCACATCGTGGACGATCTGATCATATCCACGTTGCAGGAACGACGAATAAATCGCGCAAAATGGTTTCAGACCACCAGCGGCCATTCCAGCCGCGAAAGTCACGCCATGCTGCTCTGCGATACCCACATCGAACATACGTTTCGGGAACTGCTTGGCAAAGATATCCATGCCCGTGCCTGACGGCATCGCGGCTGTGATCCCAACGATGTTTGAATCGGTCTCAGCCAGCTTGCTCAGGGCCGTTCCAAACACGCTTGTGTAGCTTGGCGCATTGGGGCGCGACTTGGCTTGAACACCCGTCGCGACATCAAACTTGGCAACGCCGTGATACTTGTCTGCGGATTGCTCTGCGGGGGCATACCCTTTGCCTTTTACGGTGCAGCAATGGATCAGAACAGGGCCTGTCGAGCGCGTGCGCGCAGCGCGCAAAACAGACAAAAGCTGTTCCATATTATGCCCGTCCACAGGGCCAACGTATTGAAAACCCAAGTCTTCGAACATTGTACCACCCGCGTCGGTCACACCTGTCACCAATTGCCTTGCCCGGCGCGCGTGTTCGCGCAGAGGACCGGGAAGAGCGGATTCAAAACCTTCAGCTATGGTCTGCAATTCACCCAAAGGAGATGCATAGAGACCGGAAAGATACTTCGACATTGCGCCCACAGGGGGAGCGATGCTCATCTCATTATCGTTGAGAATAACAAACATGCGGCGCCCTTCAGCACCAGCGTTGTTCAGCGCCTCATAGGCCATGCCAGCACTGATAGATCCATCACCGATAATGGCGACAGCGTCACCCGTAGGCAGCCCCATATCGCGCGCAACAGTAAACCCTAAAGCGGCAGAAATAGAGGTGGAAGAATGCGCAGCGCCAAAGGGGTCAAACTCGGATTCAGCGCGTTTGGTGAAGCCCGAAAGCCCACCTTCTTGGCGCAAAGTATTCATTCTTGAGCGACGTCTCGTCAGAACCTTATGCGGATAGCATTGATGCCCAACATCCCAGATCAATTTGTCGCGCGGCGTGTCAAAGACAGCGTGCAATGCGACGGTCAATTCGACCACGCCAAGCGATGATCCAAGGTGTCCACCGGTAGTGGATACGGCCTCAACGACTTCGCTTCGGACTTCATCTGCAAGCGTGGCAAGCTCTGAATTACTCAAGGCCTTCATATCAGATGGGACATGAATACGATCTAAAATGGGGGTATTCGGACGCGACATATTTGAGCCCTTTCTCGACGATTTGTATTTCTCGACGTTTGTGGCTAGTCTGTTGGCTCGGGGACAGATGTTGAAAACACGTTTCAACATCTGCCTCCCGTAGCCAACAGGATGTGTCAGGACGTCGAGATCCCAACGTTCCCGCATGTTTGAAGGGACCCAAACATGCGGAACTTGGACGATTGGGCCTAAGCTACAGGCCCAATCGAATTACGTAAGTTGATTGACCACAGGATCAGCCAAAATTTGTGAAAACGGCGTAGGATCTTCCGTCTCACGAGATTCTTCTGGTAGCAACAAACCGATGCCTTGCAGCGCCGCGATGCTTGCCCAAAGAACGAGGCAGAACACCATTGCGTAGCCTGCACCCTTGAGCATCAAGAACGTAACATCCGCAGTTAGGCGCGACGTGTTCCCAGTTCCTAGATAGTCGTGATTATCACTCATGATAAAACTCCTCTCATTTCTCTCAGCCGCTTAGTCGAGCGGCGCATATCCGTGCTCTTGAGCCCAGATGAACCAGTTGTCGACAACCGTGCCGGTGAGCAAAATTCCAATGCCGCCAGTTAGCGTTGTCAGAACCGCGAACCACCAAGCCCAGCGGTGAATGCCCTCCATCGTGGCGTTGAAGCCCATGGTCCAGCGCCAGAACAAAGCTGCACGCTCGGATGCCGTACCGCGATCAACGATCTGTTCGATCTCGCGCTCGCCACCATAACGGGACACCGCAAGGATCGTCGCGCCGTGCATCGCAAAGAGCAGTGCAGAGCCATAAAGGAACGCGATTGAGAGTGCGTGGAACGGGTTGTAGAACAAGTTGCCATAGCTCAGCGAGAACAAGTTCGTCCAATCAAGGTGTGAGAACACGCCATATGGCACAGCCTCAGCCCATGATCCCATAAGGATCGGACGGAACAAACCCAAGACCAACACCAGCCAGATCGCAGACGCAAAGGCCCATGAAACGTGCTTGCCCATGCCCAGTTCTTCTGCACGCAGATACGTGCGGATCCACCAGCTACATAGCGAGATGGTAAAGAAGAAGCCGGCAATCAAGAACCAACCTCCTTCGGCCAAAGGCGCCATGCCCAAACCATATTCCTCAGCAGGCGGATCAAGGGACAGCCAGAACAAGTCGCGCATGAAGAT
>JAHEGL010000499.1 GCA_024645145.1 Planktotalea sp. | reverse complement strand
GGCCGCCGCATTGGTTGAGATTGAGCGCAGCGCAAAGGCTGCCCGCACTCGCCCAAAGCTGAAACCCATGCAGAACCGCTATGCAACGCCTTCTGCGCCAGAGCCTGTATCGGCTTCGATCGCAGAGCCGAAACCAACGCCTGTCATAGAAGTCTACCGCGCGCCGCGCGTTGAAGTTTATCGTCGCCAGCCAGATGGCAGCGGCTTTGAAAGGAAATAGGATGCTCGATACATCTACGCAGATCAAAGGCATGTTTATTGATGGCAATTGGATTCATTCCGGCCTGATGTTTGACGATATCAACCCCTCTACGGGCGCCGTCTGGGCTACTATTCCAGAAGGTGGCCGCGTCGAAGCGCGCGAGGCTATTGCGGCTGCCCAAGTGGCTTTTCCAGCGTGGGCGGCCCTCCATTTTCAAGATCGTGCGAAGATACTGCTGAGAGCGTCGGACATTTGGGAAGCCCGCAAGATGGACTATGTCGCAGCCGCCCAAGCTGAAGGTGGCGGCTGGTTTGGCAAAGGCATGTTCGAAGCGGGTTATGTGCCAGAAGTATTCCGCGCCGCTGCGGCCATGTGCTATAATGCGGTTGGCGAAATGCTCCCGTCTCAACATGGAAAAGTGTCGATGGTAGAGCGTGTACCGATGGGCGTCGTCAGTGTGATCAGCCCTTGGAATATGCCCGGCATTCTAACATCACGCGGCTTTGCCTTCCCGCTTGCTGCAGGCAACACGATTGTTTTGAAGCCATCTGAGGACACACCCTATGCAGGCGGTCTGTTCTTTGCTGAGATTATGGAGGAAGCGGGCATTCCCAAAGGTGTGTTTAACGTCGTCACCTGCTCACGCGACCGCGTCGCTGAAATGGGCGATGAGTTGGTGGAAAACCCGATGGTCAAGGGCATTTCGTTTACCGGTTCTACGCCCGTTGGTCGCCAGATCGCCGCCAAGGCGGGTGCGCATCTCAAGAAGGCGTGCGTTGAATTGGGCGGTAAGGACAGCCTAATTGTGCTGGAAGACGCAGATATGGAACGTGCGACCTCCGCGGCGAGCTTTGGGAGCTTCATGCACCAAGGTCAGATTTGTATGTCTGTCGAAAAAGTCTTGGTTCATGAAAGCATTTACCCCGATTTTCTGCGTCAGTTTGTGGCGCGCGCCGCCAAGCTGAAAACCGGTGATACAGCTGATCAGGGTAATGTCATAGGTCCGTTGATTAACGACAGACAAGTTGAGCGGGTGAAATTTCAGATCGAAGATGCCCTTGCCAAAGGGGCCAAAGCTGTTCTGGGCGGGCGTGTTTGGGACCGTTTTGTGGAACCGACCATCTTGACCAATGTCACGCCAGATATGGCGGTTTGGCAGGACGAAACCTTTGGTCCTGTCGCTGTGGTGGTGCCGTTCAAGGCCGATGCAGAAGCGATCGCGCTGAACAATGACACGGAATATGGCCTGAGTTCAGCTATCATCACGGCGGATGAAAACCGTGCGTTAGAAATGTCGCGCAAGCTGGAAACGGGCATGTGTCATGTGAATTGTTCCTCTGTGAACGACGAACCCCATGTGCCCTTTGGTGGCAGCAAAGCGTCTGGCGTGGGCAAACACGGTGGAAAGTGGTCTATGGAAACCTTTACTGAAACGCGTTGGATCACGCTTGATCGTGGCGCTCGCCCATTCCCGCCGGTGTTTTAAGATGGAGTGGGAGCGCGCACCCCTGTTGAAGGGCAAAACAATTATCGTAACTGGGTCAGCATCCGGTATTGGCTATGAAACCGCTCGTATTTGCACCGCAATGGGTGCAAAGGTTCTGGGCGTTGATGTGACCAAGCGCTTTGATCATGTCGATGAATTCTACCGTGCGGATTTGTCTGATGGCGCGACGATTGATGCGCTGATTGATGTTCTGCCAAAGGGCGTCGACGGGATCGCAAACAGCGCTGGTCTGCCGCCAACTGCCCCGGCTGACAAAGTTTTGGCGGTGAATTTATTCGGACTTAAGCACCTGACGCTTGGTCTACTCCCCAAAATGAACGACGGGGCCAGCATTGTGAACCTTGCTTCACTTGCCGGCTTTGGCTGGGCCGATGCGATACCCGCGATCCGCGCGAGCGAGACCGTCCATGTGAATGATGTCGCAAGGTTTGCGACAGAGCATAACATCTCCAATGAGGGCGGCCGGAGTTACTTTTTCTCAAAAGAAGCGCTCATTACATGGACCATGCAAAACCGTTGGACGTGGCGTGAGCGCGCAATTCGGATGAATACGGTTAGTCCGGGGCCGGTGGATACACCGATCTTGGGTGATTTTCTGGAAACGCTAGGCGCGCGCGCAGAAGAGGATGCCCGCATCATGGATCGTCCCGGTGCACCGCAAGATATCGCACCCATCATCGCGTTCCTGTTGTCGGATATGACGACGTGGATTCGCGGCACAAATATTCCCGCCGACGGCGGTATGTCATCTAACATCCTGTGCGAGATGCACGGGCTGTCATTTTAGGGAGGCCAACTCATGTCTGCACTGGCTTGGATCATCATTATACTCATTGTTGCGGCGGTCCTCATCGCACTGGCCGCGTCATTCTATCAGCGCGCCACCAATGAGGTTGCCCTTGTACGCACGGGTCTTGGCGGCAGGCGTGTTGTCATCGACGGTGGCACCCTTGCGATCCCGTTTTTTCATGAGATCAACCGCGTCAACATGCAGACCTTGCGTATGGATGTCGCCCGCTCTGGTGACTCATCTCTCATCACGAAAGATAGGCTTCGGGTCGATGTGGGGGCCGAGTTTTATGCCAGCGTCACCCCGAACGATGATGCAGTCACACGTGCCGCGCAGACGTTGGGCAAACGGGTGTTTCAGCCTGATCAGCTCAAGAGCTTGATTGATGGTATGATGATCGACGCGCTGCGCTCTGTCGCGGCTCAAATGACGATGGATGAACTGCACGAAAATCGCGCAAGTTTCGTCAAACAAGTACGCGACGCTTTGACCGACACGCTGGGCAACTACGGCTTGCAGCTTGATTCCGTTTCGCTGACAGCACTGGATCAAACTCCCTTCGCAGCACTCGATGAGAATAATGCATTCAACGCGGTGGGTATGCGCAAATTGGCTGAAGTTATCGCAAAGTCATAGAAAGAGCGGGCTGAAATTGAGGGGGACAGTCAGGTGAGCGTTGCACGTGCAGCGATGGAATCTGAACGGCGCAAGTTGG
>JAHEGL010000494.1 GCA_024645145.1 Planktotalea sp. | reverse complement strand
GGGTGATTTACGGCAACACGGTGTTTGCGTTGCAATCTGTGATCTCACCCGCTGCGCCGATCATGTATGTGATCCCGCAGGATCAAGCATTGATTGTGTCGGCGCGGGTCGAAGCGATCCACATCGACCAAGTACACGAAGGGCAAAGCGCTGCGCTTCGGTTTGTGGCGTTTGATCAACGCACAACACCGGAAGTTTTTGGCCGCGTGACGCGTTTGTCAGCGGACGTCTTCACGGATGAAGTGACAGGGATCTCGTTTTATCAGGCGGAACTCCTGCCTGAGGATGATGAATTGTCGAAGCTAACGGGCCAGCAACTTGTGCCCGGCATGCCTGTCGAAGCCTTTATTAAGACGCAAGAACGATCACCGCTCAGCTACTTGATGAAACCTTTGATGGATTATTTCAACAAGGCGTTCAGAGAAGCTTAATCCTTGTTCGTGTAATCTGCATTGGCCTTGCCTTTGTAGAATTGAAGAAGTTCTTTGGGCACTTCTGTGCCGTCGGCCAGGAAGGGCAGGATGCCGCGGCGAATGGAGCGACCGCGCATCGCGATGATGTCATCCTCTGATTTGGTGACCCGTTGGGACATACGGCGCGCCCATTTGAACAAATGCGCATACAAGCGGTCGATTTCTGTTTCGATCTCTGGCGTGCGGACACTGTCTTTGGCAAGATCGTGAAATTCTTCGGGATCGGTTTGAAGATCGAATAGCATTGGGCGCAAGCCGCCCTCTGCATGCATAAGTTTGTAGCGACCATCAAACACCATAAAGAGCCGCGCATCGCGCGGAGCAAGGCCAAGTTTCACCGCCTGAGGGGTTGCGGAATAGTCGTATTCACTGATCGCAACATCGCGCCATTCAACCGTTTCGCCATGCAAAATAGGTGTGAGGGAACGCCCTTCTAAAATGTGATCTGCGATTTTACCGCCTGCAAAATTCACGAACGTTGGTGCGAGATCAATGGACTCAACAAGGGCGTCGCTGGTGGTGCCACGGGTCGCATCAGCGCCAGAGCGGGGGTCATAGACGATCATTGGGACTTTGACGGATTGCTCGTGAAATAGATCTTTTTCACCGAGCCAGTGATCGCCCAGATAGTCACCGTGATCAGAGGTGAGAACGATCATCGTGTCTTTGAGGGTGTCGGTTTGCTCTAGGTGCTCAAGGATGCGGCCAAGCTGGTCATCACACTGTTTGATCAGGCCCATATAGGCAGGAATGACCTTTTTGCGCACCTCATCACTTTGGAATGCGGTGGCGATTTTATTTTCCATATAGGCACCGAAAACAGGTTGCGGATCTTCGCGCTCGGCCATGTCGCGCGTGGGGGCGGGTACATGGTTTTCGCCGAACATATTGTGATAGGGTGCTGGAACAATGTAGGGCCAATGCGGCTTGATATAGCTCACATGTGCGCACCAAGGTCCGGTTTTTTCCTTCATGAACTCAATCGTTTTGGTGGTGAGCCACGGCGTTTCGCTATCTTCTTCGCTAACGTTTGCGGGCTTGTCAGCGTTCTTGAATATCCAGCCTGAGGCCATGTCGCCCTCATCATCGATGCCAGCATTGGCAAAGTCAGCCCATGGGTTTTCAGAAGGGTAGCCCTTGCCCTTCAGGTATTCGTTATAAGGCGAGCGTTTTTCGTCGTAAAATCCGTCTGGGCCTTGGGCCCATAGGCCGTCGTCGCGGATCCACGTATCGAAGCCACATTCAGCTTGGCGTGCGCCGATTATTGTATCGGGTGAAAGGCCAAGACGTTCCATGCCTTCCGCGTCGGCTTTCATGTGGGTTTTACCAATGAGCCAGCAATCCATACCTGATCGGCGCAGGTGATCGCCCATTGTATGTTCACCAACGCGCAGGGGAAATCCGTTCCATTGCGCCCCGTGGCTCGATGCATAGCGCCCTGTATAGTAGCACATGCGCGAGCCGCCGCAGACAGGGCTTTGCACGTAGGCATTGGTGAAACGCACGCCCATTGCAGCGACCTTGTCAAAATTTGGGGTTTGAAGGTGGGGGTGGCCTGCACAGCTGAGGTAATCAAAGCGAAGTTGATCGTACATAATAAAGAGAATGTTCATTGTTGTTCGTCCGCTGTGCAAAGTTTTGATTCGAAGATCACTATGTCGCGTAAGATAACGGAACTAAATCAGTTTCGTTACAATATCGCGGAAACGCTCTGCGCGATTGTTGGTTCGGTTGACTTTGAACTGAGATGTGAATGCAGCAAACTAAACCAAGACGGAGCGCTAGAATGGCGCTATGACTTGATTGGCCGTGACAGAATTCGCGACTGCCGATTTCATGGTTTAAGGATTGATATGAAAAAGTTTCTTGATCTGGAAAGCGCCTTTTATGCGCCTTTGTGGATCCGCGTTGCGGTGACTGCCGTCTTGATGCTCTGGGGTATTTTTGAGTTCTCTCAAGGGGCGTATATTTGGACGCTGATCTTTCTTGTCGTTGGCGCTGTTTGCGGTTGGCGTTTCGCAACTCCACCGCGATTTATGAAAGCCGTGTCCAAGATCACCAATCGGTTATTTATCGCAATGGTGCTGCGGATTTTCAGATGGACATCTCGGACGTAGAGGCGGTTGATTACGCCAAATTCGGCGCGCTCATCACGGCGGGCACTGTGTTCGCCGCCGAGCCATCGCGCGCAGCAACGTTGCACGCATTTGCACTGGCCAAAAAGGCGGGCGTTCCAATCATATTTGATGTGGATTATCGCCCGTATTCATGGCCCTCGCCACAAGTGGCGTCAGAGGTGTTGAGCCGCGCCGCAGCCGAGTGCGACATGATCGTGGGCAATGATGAGGAGTTCGGCTTCATGGCGGGTTCCATCGACAAAGGGCTCGCCAAAGCGCGTGAATTGTCTGACACCAGCGCCGCGATTGTTGTTTACAAAATGGGTCCAGAGGGCGCGATCACCTTTGCAAATGGTGAAGAAATCCGCACTGGAATTTATCCTGTCGACGCGCTCAAACCAACAGGGGCAGGGGACAGTTTTATGGCCGGGTTTGTGACCTCTATCGCGGGTGGCCATGATCTGAGGACAGCAATTTTGCGTGGCTCTGCGTGCGCATCTGTGACTGTGTCTCGAGCCGGGTGCGCCCCTGCGATGGCCGATACTAAAACGCTTGAAACTTTTTTGGCCGAGCATCCTGGCCCAACCGCTGCTTAAAGGAACATAACCATGCATATCGCGCCTTTTGA
>JAHEGL010000111.1:13054-15853 GCA_024645145.1 Planktotalea sp. | reverse complement strand
GTGGTGGGAGCATGCGGTTGAGGAAGCGAAAGCGATCCGTGAAGGTGTTGGCCTGATTGATGCGACTGCGTTTACGAAGCACGTGGTCAAAGGGCCCGGTGCGACGGCATTTCTGGGTTGGTTTACCTGTAACAAATTGCCCAAAATTGGGCGGATCAATCTGACCTATGCGCTCACGCCAGCTGGAACAACGCGTACGGAATACACGATCGTGCGTAATGGCGAGGATAATTATTATCTTGTGAGTGCGGGCGCTTGGACAGCCTATGACGCGGATTATTTGCGTAAATGTGCAGAAGATAAAGCTGGCGAGTTTGGCTACATTGAAATTCAAGATGTCACGACGCAATGGGGCGTCTTTGCGATTGCTGGCCCTAAGTCGCGCGATGTTTTGAATGCTGTGATCAAGGACGCGGACCCTGCGACAGCTTTGAGCAACAAGCGGTTCCCGTGGCTATCTGCCCGCCAGATCGAATTGGGCATGTGTCCTGTGAACGCGATCCGAGTTGCCTACACTGGAGAGCTGGGTTGGGAGCTGCATCATCCGATGGAAATGCAGAACTACCTGTTTGATCTGCTGGAAAAAGCGGGTGAGCCGCATGGGATGAAGCTGGTCGGTGCGCGTGCGCAAAACTGGTTGCGTCAGGAAAAATCCTACCGCGCGTTTGGCAATGAGCTGGGCCGTGATGCGACACCTGCGGAGGCAGATTTACCGCGTTTCATTGACCTCACGAAAGACTTCAATGGTAAAGCGGAGATGGAGGCCATTGGCATACGGTCGAAATGTGTGACGCTTTTGATTGATGGGCCGAGCGATGCAGATCCTTGGGGCCGTGAAGCGCTTTATGATGGCGAAACCAAAGTGGGGCGTCTGACTTCTGGCGGGTATTCCGTGCACTTCGGGAAGTCGATTGGAATGGGATATGTATCGCCCGAATTGGCGGTTGTTGGGCAAAAGTTAAAGGTGAAGATGCTCAACGAACTTTGGGAGGCTGAAGTGGTTGAGGACAGCCCTTATGATCCGAAAAACACAACAATCCGCGTAGACGGTTAAGCGTTTTCAATAGCATTCAAACGGGTATAAGAGCAGCGAATGTCGCCCTTTTGCTTGCCTGTTCAGCGGACAGCGCGTGCGTCGCGCCATTGCTTCCATTGGGCTTCCGTGCCGTTAAAACAGTTTAGATCTATCTCTTTTTCAACGCCGTCTAACACGCCTGTTGCTGTGTATTGCCAGAAACGCCAACCTCTGACGCGATAGCGTTGTTCGACGTGATTTGCGGTAGAGCGCAGCCAAAAATCACGTTTCAATCGCGCGACATCGTTGCGTTCCCAGAAATCAGGAGCAGTGTAAACGACGACGCGGGTTTGATAATGACGTTCAACGATTTTGATAAAGCGATTGGCGACACGGCGGACTTCGGCGGCAGGCGGTCGCAAAGTGCAGGTTGGAGAAAACGGGTTCCATTCCAGATCAAGCACAGGTGGCATGCCACTGCGCAGGCGCGGCACGTTTTTGATAAACCATTTGGCCTGTGTGTCGGGGTCCGTGCAGAAATAGTAGAAATGATAGGCTCCAACGGGCACGCGCGCGCGTTTGGCGGCCCGCCAGTTGGCTTTAAATTCTGGATCGAGTAGATCTCCTCCCTCGGTCGCTTTCAGCCACGCGAACCGAATGCCCTGTCGACGAATTTGACGCCAATTCATTTGTCCTTGAAAGCGCGCAGCATCAATGCCGTGCACCGGAAACGACGATGGGCCGCGGGCCCCGAAATTAACCGGATCATTGTCACGAAACGTGGAACGGGCAATCAAAAGCGAAGGGGTGGAAAGCAAAGGTACGCTTGCAAGCCCCGCGAGGGTCGCGCGTCGGGTCAATGTCATTGTGAGTTACTCCGGTTTACGAATTACAAAGCTCAAATTATTTGCGGGCATTTCAAGAATTTCAGAGACGGCCAAACCACTTTGATTGACCCAAGTTAGAATATCAGTGTCGTCTTTATAGCCAATTTTTGAATCTGCAGTGATCAGGCTTTCATGAAACCGCGTATCTCCATCGGAGGTCAACGCGCCATCGCGTTTGAACGGCCCATAGAGCAAGAACATGCCGCCGGGCGCGAGCGCTTGCGCAACTTCTTGGATAAGCGTGCGCGCAGCGTCAGCAGTGATCAGATGAAGTAAGTTCACCAGAACAATTAGATTGAGGGGTCCTGTGCTTGCGCTCCAACTGGGGGCGCTGGCGTCCAGCTTGACGGGTAATGTCAGGTTATCGAGCTGCGCCTCACTCACATAGATCGCGATCGATGCCAGTCGCGCGTCATCAATATCGGTGGGCACCCAAATTAGGTTTGGACAAACCTTGGCAAAAGCCACGCAATGCTGACCTGTTCCGCTGGCCAGTTCAATTGCGCGTCCTGCCTTGGGGGCAAAGTCGCGCAGCACTTGGCAAAGCGCATTCATATTCTTTTCGGCAGAGGGGGCGACGAGGCGACCATCGTCCATTTGCTCCGCGATGCTTGCAGTTGCGGGTAGCGTCATGCGCGTTCTTCCCAACGATCGGTGGCCGGTGGTGGTGTAGGGCTGAGCGCGCATATCTCTTTGTACTCAGCATCGTCCATCTGGTAGTTTAGCGCATCTAACGACGGCTTTAACTGCGCAACCGAACGCGCAGACAAAAGCGGAACAGGTGCTGCCGGATGATGCGCCACCCAAGCGGCGGCCAAGGTTGCGGGATGGATCGCGCGTGTTGCGGCATGTTTCGCCAAAGCTGCGGCTGTTTCGTGCATAAACGAAAGCGAATAG
>JAHEGL010000111.1:0-13044 GCA_024645145.1 Planktotalea sp. | reverse complement strand
CGTTCGTTATATCGTGGATCACTGTTAAGCCGACCTTCACTATTTTCGCTATACTTACCTGTCAAGAGCCCGCCGCCCAGTGGTGAGTAGGGCGCGCACATGATGCCTTGCGCTATACACATCGGTAGGATTTCCACCTCTGCCTGACGTTTTACCAGATTATACATGGGCTGCATGATGTCGATGCGCGTGCCGTTCTCTTTGGCATGTGCAATCGCGTCCATGACTTGCCATGCCGCGAAATTGGAAAGGCCGATGTAGCGCAGATTGCCTTGCTGCTGTTGATTGGCTAGCCATTCTATAGATGCAGCAAGATTGTCGCCCACATGCATATGAAGATAGAGAATATCGACCCACTCCATCCCCAGACGTTCCCGCGAAACATCAAAATCCGCCTGTAATTTTGCAGGATCGCCGTTGCCATCATAGGCGACTTTGCTGGCGATTATCAGGTCTTCACGCGTGTCTTGCGCGAGTTTTCCCAATATTTTCTCGGATGCGCCATCGGTGTAAATATAGGCAGTGTCAAAGTGGTTTATTCCAGCTGTGACGCAGGCATCAAACATCTCTGCGCTTGCGGTTTCATCGGCGGTGCCACCAAATTGCATTGTACCAAAAGCAAAAGAGCTCGCGGCGGTTCCGTTCAGGGTTTGCATATGTGTCATCGTGTTAAAATGGCACGCGCTTAGGGGTTTTGAAAAGGGGGTTAGCGTGAACTGCGTAGCGTGGTTATCGCGCGCGCCAAGAACTGACCTGCGGGGGCACAGGTGAAGGCAGTGAAAAACACCAAGAACAAGGCGGATTTGGTAAGCTCTGGCAGAGTATCTGTTAGGAAACCGTTCACAAAACCGGCCGTAAAGATCAGCATCATGGCGCTTAGTGTGATCCACTCGCCCTGAAGTTCGACTGTTCTTCCTTGAAACGAGATGATCCAGCCCTTTTGCCAACGCATCCCAAAGAAAATGCCGATGCCATAGGCAAGTGCAGCCATGAGCCAAATCCAACTTGGTGCTTCTAAAGCGACGATATTGTTGAGGGTTAAAATGCCCAGCAACGGGAGCGCGTATATGACCGCGATGGGAACCCGCCGCGTCTTGCTGCGCGTAGTCCAAGAGTGAGCAGCAGTAGGAAAAGGGGAAACACCCAGATCGGGATGCTTGAAAAGAAAGTGGACATGATATGCTCCGTTTAGGGTGGGATCATGCTTATTTAAGTATAACTTTACAACGCGCTCGAGCGTTTTCACTTAGGTTGCGTCGTCCATACGTGAACAATGAGATCCGCACTTTACGAAGCGTGAAACACCCAAAAGAAAAGGCCCCGCTTGGTTCCAAGCGAGGCCCTGTTTCGGTTAAGCAATCCAATTCTTAGTTTGGAATTTCGCCTGTGATGCCTTCGACATAGAAAGACATGCCAGCAAGCGTGCCGTCGTCCGCCGTCTCACCTTCAGCAAGCCAGGCTGAACCGTCCTGCTTGTTGATTGGGCCTGTGAAGGCGTGATAGCTGCCGTCCGCCAATGCGTCGATCATTGCCAGTGCTTCGGCTTTGACGTCCGCAGGCACCGCATCAGAAATTTCACCGATGGCAACCATGCCAGCACCGATACCATCCCATGTAGATGTGCTTTCCCATGTGCCATCCATCACAGCTTGTGTGCGGGCGATGTAGTACGGTGCCCAGTCATCAATGATGGAAGAGACGCGTGGGAAGGGGCCGAATTCTGCCATGTCGGATGCTTGGCCGAATGTGACAACATTGCCTGCCGCTTCAGCCGCAGCTTGTGGCGCGGTTGAGTCTGTGTGCTGCAAGATCACGTCTGCACCTTGTTCGATCAACGCTTGTGCGGCGTCTGCTTCTTTCGCAGGATCGAACCACGTGTAAGCCCAAACAATAGAAAACTCGACATCAGGGTTCACTTTTTTCGCGTGGATAAACGCAGAATTGATGCCGCGAATAACCTCAGGAATTGGGAAGGATGCGATGTAGCCAACTTTGTTGGTCTTTGTCATCTTGCCCGCAATGTGGCCTTGAACAGCGCGACCCTCATAGAAACGCGCGGAATAGACAGAGACGTTGTCTGCTTGCTTGTAGCCTGTCGCGTGCTCGAATTTCACGTCAGGGAACTTCGCCGCAACATTGATCGTCGGGTCCATGTAGCCAAAGGATGTTGTGAAGATAAGATCAGCACCGGCCAAAGCCATTTGTGTCATCACACGCTCGGAATCGGCACCCTCAGGGACACTTTCCTGAAACACGGTTTCGACCTTATCGCCAAAGTGCTCTTCCACAGCGAGACGACCTTTGTTGTGCTCATATGTCCAGCCGCCATCGCCGACAGGGCCAACATAAACGAAACCGACTTTGGTTTTAGCGTGACCGTCCGCAAATGCGGTCCCTGTGAGCGCGAGCGCGACAGCTGCGCTTGCCAGTAGTATTCTGCGTTTCATGTGGTGCATTCCCCTGTGGATGATTGTGTTTTGCCACTCTTACTGAGAGGCGTGGAAAATCTTGCCCAGTGCAGCGGGCGCGCCATGATTGCCGCGCGCCGAGATGATCACGAGCACTGCAATAGTTATCAGATAGGGCGACATCGACAAGACCTCGATCGGGACCTTAGCGCCAGCGGCCTGCAGATTCAGCTGTAAGACAGTGACACCGCCAAAAAGATAGGCACCAATCAGCACGCGCCATGGTTTCCAGCTTGCAAAAACAACGATCGCGAGGGCAATCCAACCGGCACCAGCCGTCATCCCTTCGGTCCATTGTGGCACCCGCACGAGGCTGATGTAAGCCCCTGCCAAGCCCGCACAAGCGCCGCCAAAAAGGATCGCAAGGATACGAATGCGCACCACCTTGTAGCCAAGCGCATGGGCCGCATCATGGCTTTCGCCAACAGCGCGCAGGATCAGGCCAGCGCGAGTATATTTTAGTACCGCCCAAGTGGCCGCGACAAGCGCGACAGAGAAGTAAACCATCGGATCATGCGAAAACAGCATTGGTCCAACAATGGGAATGTCAGAGAGAATCGGCAGCTCCATTTTTTGCAACGTTGGTGATTTGATCCCTTCATAAGGCTTACCAATGAGTGAACTTAGACCGAGCCCAACAAGGGTTAGTCCAAGCCCTGTCGCAACTTGGTTAGAGAGCAAATATTGGGTGAGAATACCGAAGGCCAAAGACAACAATGCGCCAGACATAGCCGCAAACATAAAGCCAAGCACAGGCGAGCCTGTGTTGACGCCAATTGCAAAGCCACAAATTGCACCAGTGATCATCATGCCCTCGACACCAAGGTTTAGAACACCGGTTTTTTCGACAACGAGCTCCCCAAGCGCGGCGAGCAAAATGGGCGTCGCAGAGACCATAAGCGACGCAATGAGAAGAGCAGGGTTGATGGAAGAAAGGTCCATTATGCGGCCTCCCCAGACGTTAGTCTTATGCGGAAGCTGATGAAAACGTCTGTTGCCAAAAGAAAGAACAAGAGCATCCCTTGGAACAATTGAATGGCCGCCGATGGGATGCCAAGCATGAGCGACGCAAGTTCACCGCCGATGTAGGTGAGTGCCATCAAGAGGCCCGCGAAAAGGATGCCAATGGGGTGCAAGCGTCCCAAGAACGCGACGATGATGGCTGTGAACCCATAACCCGAATTGAAATCGATGGTGATTTGACCTGCAGGACCAGAGACCTCGTACATGCCTGCCATTCCTGCAAGCGTACCAGCAAGACCAAGACACAAAAACACGATACGTGTCGGGTTCACGCCTGCAAAACGCGCGGCACGCGGTGCTTCGCCTGTCAGGCGGATTTGAAAACCAAGCATGTGGCGCGAGAGCAAAACATACGCAAAGACCACAGCAATAAATGCAGTGAGGACGCCGTAATGCATTCCCGTGCCTTGGATAATCTCGAGGTTCGCCGTGGATGGAATTTGCGCGAGGTTACGACTGCCCGGAAATCCCATGCCATCAGGGTTTTTCAACAGACCAGACGCAACAGAAGCCAGCAAAGCTTCGGCGACATAAACCAGCATCAAGGAGACGAGGATTTCATTCGTCCCAAAGCGCGTTTTTAGAACCGCAGGGATTATCGCCCAAGCCCAGCCACCAAGCGCGCCAGCAAGGATCATCAACGGGAAGATGAGGACACTTTCTATCGGGTAGAAAGCAAGCCCCATCCCAGCGCCACAAATGGCTCCTATGATGTATTGCCCTTCGGCTCCAATGTTCCAAATGCCTGCTTTGAAGCCCATAGAAAGACCGATCGCAATCAGGATCAACGGGCCCGCTTTGACCAGCAACTGCGGACGTGAATAGGCGGCGAATTGTTCACTAAACAACGGATCCCAAAAGATCGTTCGGATCGCTTCAAAAGGATCGCTGCCAAGCGCTGCGAACATGATGCCACCAACGATCATGGTTAGCACAACCGCTAGAAAGGGCGTGGCGAACGTCCAGAATTGACTTGGTTGAGCGCGCTTCTCGAGACGGATCATGCGGCACCCTCCATGCTGTCGTGAACGCCGCCCATCATCAGGCCAATCTCTTCGACGTTTAGTCCTTGAACGGGACGGATCGAAGACAAGCGCCCTTCGTTCAATGCAGCAAAGTGATCCGAGATTTCCATCAACTCGTCCAAGTCTTGAGAAATGACAACCAGCGCAGCACCTTTTTCAGCAAGATCCATCAAGGATTGTCGGATTGCTGCTGCCGCTGAGGCATCCACTCCCCAAGTGGGCTGGTTTACAATCAACACATCTGGGTATTGCAACACTTCGCGACCGATCACAAATTTCTGTAAGTTACCCCCAGAGAGTGAGCGTGCCGCGTTTCCCGCGCCGGGCGTGCGCACATCAAATTCGTTGATGACATGCTCCGCGTATAACTTTGCTTTGCCCCAATTCACAAATCCAAAGCGCATCATGTCTTTGCGCACTGCAGCGGATAGCAAAGCATTCTCGCTCAAACTCATGTCAGGCACCGCGGCATGGCCTAAACGTTCCTCCGGCGCTGCTAGAACCCCAAGCGCACGGCGCTGCTGCGGGCCAAGCTTGCTGATGTCACTGCCGCGCAAACTTACCGTGTTGTTGCTGCTCACTTCACCAGACAAAGCGCCTAGCAATTCGTCCTGACCGTTGCCGGCCACACCACCAATGCCCAGAATTTCTCTAGCGCGCACTTTAAAGGTTACGTTCTTCAACGCCGTGCCAAATTCGGTTGGGGCGCGAAGCGACAGATCCTTCACATCAAGAATAACGTCACCAAACGCGCCTGTTGCACGTTCTGGCACGTGTAGCGTTTCGCCAACCATCATTTCAGCAAGCTCTTTCGCGCTGGTGTCCGCAGGCGTGCATGTCGCGACTTTCTGCCCCAAACGCAGGATTGTGGCGGTATCACACAGGCTGCGAATTTCCTCTAGCTTGTGCGAAATATAAAGGATCGCGGTACCTTCCGCCTTGAGTTGGCGCAGGGTCTTGAACAGGATTTCCACCTCTTGCGGTGTCAGAACCGATGTCGGCTCATCCATGATTAAAAGTTTCGGGTTTTGTAAAAGACAGCGAATGATTTCGACACGTTGGCGTTCACCAGCAGAAAGATCACCGACCCGCATGTAGGGATCAAGCGGTAGTCCGTATTGATTAGAGACCTCTTTGATCTTGGCAGCTAGATCGCGTTGCTTTGGGGCGTTTTCCATCCCAAGCGCGATGTTCTCTGCGACGTTAAGTGCATCAAAAAGCGAGAAATGCTGGAACACCATGGCGACACCAGACAGGCGCGCCGCACTTGGTGCGCTGGGCGCAAAAGGCGCGCTATTAAGTGTCATGCGACCCGTATCAGGTTTCACCAAACCATAGATCATCTTAACCAGCGTCGATTTTCCAGCCCCGTTTTCACCCAGCAAAGCGTGAACTTCGCCTGCATGAATATCGAACGAGACGTCGCTGTTTGCGACAACCCCGGGGTAGGCCTTTGTTAGGCCGCTCAAGCGTAGAAGTGGGTCGCTCACGCTGAGTTCCTTTGTTTTTGTGCCACAGTCTGTGATGACCTCAATAAAGAAGAGCCCACCCCAATCGCAATAGCTTGTGGATGTTTGCCTAAGTTCGGGTTCCCAATTGGACAGGTTATGCGCGTAATTTGTGCTTTCTGGTGGCCAAGTGCGGTGAGTCGGCTTCGAAAGCGCGCCCATTTGCTTTTCGACCCTATCAACCCCGCGAACCGAAAGTCGTGCAAAAGTAGTTGATGACACAGTTCAAGATCAAGTGTGTGTGAGTAGGTCAGGATGATATGTTCTGCAGTCGCAGGCGCATGTTTGACCAGTGCCGCCGGAGTGTGCGCTGGAACCTGTTTAACACTCGAAGGAACATCGCGCGGAAAGCGATCCGGGCTGGTATCTATCCAGGTTGTCGCAAATTCTGGCAATGGCGCGAGGGTGCTCACAAGCGCACGCCCGACATGCCCCGCCCCCCAAATCCACAATTCACGCGTGGCTTTATGTTCCACTTCAATGAACCAACCTTGGCAAAGTTGAGCGTCTATTACGGCTCCGCCACGGGCATCCTTAAATAGTTTTTGAACACGCAAAGGCATCGTGTCTGTTCCATCGACTGCGCGGGCAACTATTCCATGATGCGCGATCGGAAGCGTATTTTGATCAAATACTTCTGTCACAATCTGGACAGCACCACCGCAGCACTGACCCAACTCAGGTCCAAGTACATGACGGCTTAGGCGCTTGCCATTCACGTTCAGTGCCGAATTGGCGAGTTCAAATTCTAAGGCACCGCCGCCAATCGTACCGCTTTGTCCGTTGCGCCAGACAAGCATCGCCGCTCCAACTTCGCGCGGTGACGATCCTTGAATCCCCGCAATGGCGACACGTGCCACACGCCCGTGCTGCGCGACCGCGTTAGCAAGCCTTTGTAAATCAAACCCCACGTTTCACCCGCTCAACCGTGTTCAAGATGCGTTCAGGCGTGGCCGGAGCATCAAGTGCCGGATAGCTGTCCCCGCAATATGATACTGCGTCCGACAAGGCCATAAGTGCTGAAATCCCGTGCATAAACGGTGGTTCCCCCACAGCTTTTGAACGATAGACAGTCTCCTCGGCATTCGACCCTGTCCAAAGCGAAACGTTGAAAATATCAGGGCGATCAGAGCACGCAGGGATTTTGTAAGTCGATGGCGCATGGGTGCGCAGGACACCTTTATCGTCCCAAACCAGCTCTTCCATCGTCAGCCAACCCGCGCCTTGCACATAGCCGCCCTCGACCTGTCCAATGTCTAGCGCAGGGTTCAAAGATGCGCCCGCGTCGTGCAAAATATCTGTGCGCAAAATACGGTTTTCGCCCGTCAGTGTGTCGATCACGACTTCGCTCACGGAAGCGCCATAGGCGAAATAGAAAAACGGACGTCCTTGACCTTTGATCCTGTCCCAATCGACTTTCGGAGTTTTGTAAAACCCTGTTGCTGATAGCGAAATGCGATTTTCGTATGCAAGCTTTGCGACAGCAGCAAAGGCAAACACATGTTCACCTATCTTTACGCTTCCATTTTCGAAACAGACGTCTTCTTCAGACAAAGCATAGTGTTTGGCTAAAAAATGGCTCAATCGCGCTTTGATCGTGTCACAGGCCGCTTGTACGGCCATCCCGTTCAAATCCGATCCCGATGAGGCAGCTGTGGCCGAGGTGTTGGGCACCTTGCCTGTATCTGTTGCGGTGATCTTTACCTCGCTCACATCAATGCCAAACCGTGCAGCTGCAACTTGCGCGACTTTAAGGAACAAGCCCTGGCCCATTTCTGTGCCACCATGGTTCAAATGCACAGACCCGTCTGCATAGACATGCACCAATGCACCGGCCTGATTAAGATGCGTCAGCGTAAATGAAATCCCGAATTTTACAGGTGTGAGCGCGATCCCCTTTTTCAGAATAGGATTGTCGGCATTCCATGTCTTGATGGCCTCTCGCCGCGCTTTATAATCTGCAGACTGCGCCAAGGCCTCTGTCATCTCGTGAAGGATGAAGTCCTCGACCTCCATGCCATAGGGCGTTGTCTGTGACTTCATTTTTCCAGATAAACTCCCGCCGGAGGCTCCAGAACCCTCAAGTGCCCGGTCTCGATAGTAATTTACGCGCCGCACATCCAAAGGATCCTTCCCAAGCGTGTGCGCAACGTGGTCCATAACGCGCTCGATCCCAAGCATGCCCTGAGGCCCGCCAAACCCACGATATGCAGTGGCACTTTGTGTGTTCGTTTTCAGACGGTGGCTTTCGATACGCGCGTTTTCAAGCAAATAGGCGTTGTCTGAATGAAGCATTGCACGATCGGCAACAGGCAAAGAGAGATCCTGCGCCCAGCCACATCGTGCATATTGGATAAAATCAACGCCACTGACGCGCCCATTCCCATCAAAACCTGCTTTGTAAGCGATACGAAAATCATGACGTTTTCCCGTAATGACCATATCGTCGTCGCGGTCATATCGCATTTTGCAAGGCTGCCCTGTGACGCGCGCGGCAACAGCGCAAGCAACAGCCAATGCATTGCCCTGGCTTTCTTTACCACCAAAGCCACCTCCCATGCGGCGCACTTCGACACGCACAGCGTTCATCTGCACACCGAGCGCTTCTGCAACTTTGTGCTGAATTTCAGTTGGGTGCTGCGTTGAGCTGTGTACAACCATGTCAGCATTTTCTTGCGGCAGTGCCAAAGCGGCTTGCCCCTCAAGATAAAAATGCTCTTGCGCACCCATTTCAATCACACCTTCAATCGTGTGTTCAGCGGTTTCCAAAGCGCGCGCTGTGTCTCCTTTTTTATAAATGCGTGGTCCGTCCTCAAAACGGCTCTTCGCCGAGAGCGCATCGTCGATACTTATGAGGGCAGGTTTTTCCACATATTCAACGCGTGCTAAACGCGCAGCTTTGCGCGCGAGCAAATGCGATGTGGCTACGACCAAAAAGATCGGTTGCCCTACATAATGCACCGATCCTTTTGCCAAAAGCGGCTCGTCATGCGCAGACGGGCTGACGTCATTGTCGAAGGGCAGATCAACTGCTGTTAGAACGGCAGTCACGCCAACGGCACACCGCACCGCGGAAAGATCAAGGTTCTTGATTTCCCCATGTGCGATCTCGCTTTGACCAAAAGCCAGATGCAACGTTCCGCGCGGCGTTGGGATGTCATCCACATATCTGGCCGCACCCGTCACATGCAATTTTGCGGCGTCATGGGGGAGAGGTTTTGCAATGCTCATGCCCTCACTTCCAAGACGGAAACCGGAAGTCCTGAAGCATCGGCAAAGTAGCGTCGCAGCATGTTTTGCGCCGTAAGCAATCGATACGCAGCAGACGCGCGCATATCTGTGAGCGGCGTGAAGTCATCGGCCATTGCTTCTGCGGCTTTGTTCATATTTTCATCGCTCCAAGCTTGACCGATCAAAGCCTTTTCGGCCTTTGCAGCCCTCTTCGGAGTTCCGGCCATGCCGCCGAAAGCAATGCGCGCATTTGTGACAACACCATCTGACACCTCAATATTGAAGCAGCCGCAGACCGCAGAAATATCTTGATCAAAGCGTTTGGACAGTTTGTAGCAACGCAGCGCGCTTGCGCTCTTAGGAAATGTAACGCTCTCAACAAACTCACCTGCTTCGCGATCTTGCTTGCCGTATTGGATAAAAAAACCCTCAATCGGCATGTCGCGCCGCCTCGCCCCTTTGCGAAGGTGGAGCGTCGCGCCAAGCGCGATCAAAGCAGGGGGATTTTCTCCAATCGGTGATCCATTCGCAATGTTGCCGCCGATGGTTGCGGCTTGGCGGACCTGCTCGGAGCCATAGCGCCGCACAAGTTCGGCGTAGCTCGGATGATGCTCTGTCAAGACGGGAAGAAGTTGCGCCATCGTGACCCCAGCGCCAATCCTTAGATGATCCCCTAGGTCTTCGATGTGCTGCAAGTCGCGGCATCGATGCAAAAACGCGATGTCTGTAAGCTCTTTTAGCTGCTTGGTCACCCAAAGCCCCACATCCGTCGCACCCGCAATGAGCGTGCCGTTTGGATTTGCCTCATACCAAGCCGCCAGTTCATCACTTGTTTCCGGGGACAATGCGCTTGCGCTAACCTCGGGTGCGATGTCTTGGACCCAATCTGGAATATCCGCATGCGATGCTGCTTCTGCGGCGCGAATGATCGGGGCATATCCCGTGCAGCGACACAGGTTTCCGGCCAACGCATCATCGAAGTCGCGTCGTCCATTGCGATGTGCTGTGACCATCGAGCCAATGAAACCGGGTGTGCAAAACCCGCATTGTGATCCGTGGTGCTCGACCATGGCTTCTTGCACCGGATGTTGCGCGCCATCTGGACCGCGAAATCCTTCAACTGTGCGCACAGCTTTGCCATGCAGTTGCGGCAGAAAAAGGATGCAAGCGTTCAACGCACGCGCGCCGCTGTTGTCGGTGACCATGACAGTGCACGCCCCGCAATCGCCTTCGTTACAGCCTTCTTTGGTTCCCGTCATCGCGCGTGTTTCGCGCAGCCAATCGAGCAGAGTAACTGTGGGTGTGTCCTCACTCAGCTCCACCGTCTCTCCGTTCAGAAGAAACTTGATGCTCATGTCATATGCCCGCCGCGGTACTATTTGCCCATAAATGCGCAGCTTCGATGCGGCGTAGAAGCGACACGGGCGGTCGTGCTCATATTTGGCAAGATTGGCGAAACTGGCAAGAGTTTTCTTGAACGTGGTGCTTTAACGATTTTCTTGCCTCGCTGACGCCAGTAGGGTGGTCGCATGACAAATGCTCCTCGATTCATCCACCTGCGCACACATACTGAATATTCCCTTCTTGAAGGGGCGATGCGGCTGAAAAAGCTACCTGATTTGTGCGTGTCTATGGATATGCCCGCCGTCGCCGTGACGGATACCAACAACCTCTTCGCGGCGCTTGAGTTCTCGGTCGGTGCCTCAGGCAAAGGCGTGCAACCGATTGTCGGTTGTCAGGTTGATCTTGCCTATCTCAAGGCCCAACCGGGCGAGCGTGAAAAAGCGCCCGCACCGATTGTACTGCTTGCTCAAAACGAGCAAGGCTATAAGAACCTGATGAAGCTGAATTCCTGTCTTTATGTGGATAAGGGTGGGCAGTTGCCGCAGGTGACGATTGATGAGTTAACCGAGCGAAGCGCAGGCTTGATCTGCCTTACTGGCGGACCTGAAGGCGCGATTGGCAAACTGCTGCAAGGGGGGCAACGCCCAGCCGCAGAAGCGCTGATGGATCAAATGCACAGCGCCTTCGGTGATCGGCTCTATGTCGAACTCCAGCGTCACCCCGAGAATGGGGGCCAGCCGGAAGCGGAACGCCTGTCCGAGCGTGGTTTTGTTGAAATGGCCTATGCCAAGGGCATTCCTTTGGTTGCCACGAACGATGTCTATTTCCCCAAGTCCTCGATGTATGAAGCTCATGATGCACTGATTTGTATTTCAGAGGGTGCATATGTTGATCAACAAGACCCGCGCCGCAAATTGACAGCGCAGCACTATTTCAAGTCGCAACAAGAGATGGTGACGCTGTTTGCTGATCTGCCTGAAGCGATTGAAAATACAATTGAGATCGCCAAACGCTGCGCGTTCCAAGCCTACCGCCGTGATCCAATTCTCCCCAAATTTGCGGATGATGAGGTGGCAGAACTACGCCGCATCGCCAATGAAGGCCTGCAAAAGCGGCTTGCTGTTATCCCGCATGCGGTGACGGTCGAGGAATATCAAGAACGGCTCGATTTTGAACTGGGAATTATCGAGGGCATGGGGTTTCCCGGGTACTTTTTGATTGTTGCCGATTTTATCCAATGGGCAAAAGACAACAATATTCCCGTGGGTCCGGGTCGTGGTTCTGGCGCGGGTTCGCTTGTGGCTTATGCGTTGACTGTCACGGATCTTGATCCATTGCGCTACTCGTTACTCTTTGAGCGTTTCCTGAACCCTGAACGTGTATCCATGCCTGACTTCGATATCGACTTCTGTATGGATCGTCGCGAAGAGGTCATTCAATACGTTCAGCAGAAATATGGCCGTGACAAAGTCGGGCAGATCATCACCTTTGGTGCTTTGCTGTCTAAAGCGGCGGTGCGCGATATTGGGCGTGTTTTGCAGATGCCATATGGGCAAGTGGATCGTCTGTCCAAGATGATCCCTGTGGAAGGTGTGAAACCGGTTTCCATTGAGAAAGCCCTAGCGGATGAGCCGCGCCTACGCGAAGAGGCGCGTAACGAGGAAGTCGTAAAGCGCTTACTTGAT
The DNA here is from genome assembly GCA_024645145.1 of Planktotalea sp. Taxonomy (GTDB): domain Bacteria; phylum Pseudomonadota; class Alphaproteobacteria; order Rhodobacterales; family Rhodobacteraceae; genus Planktotalea. Next base: position 760 of record JAHEGL010000111.1, on the reverse strand, counting down.
TATGGCCAACAGGTCGAAGGGTTGCTCAGAAACGCGTCGACCCACGCGGCTGGTGTCGTGATTGGTGATCGTCCTTTGGATGCGCTCGTTCCACTTTATCAAGATCCGCGCTCTGATATGCCTGCGACGCAGTTCAATATGAAATGGGTGGAGCAAGCGGGTCTGGTCAAATTCGACTTTCTTGGCCTCAAGACACTGACTGTCATTCAAAACGCGATGGAGCAGATTACGGCCAGTGGTCGACAGTTGCATATCGCGGCCGATGGCACCGAGCTTTATCAGCCGCCAGCAGGCACTGTGGATGATATTGGTGCGATCCCGCTTGATGATGAGAAAAGCTATAAGCTTTATGCGTCAGCTAAGACAGTTGCGGTGTTCCAGGTGGAAAGTTCGGGCATGATGGATGCTCTGAAGCGGATGAAGCCGACCTGTATCGAGGATATTGTTGCTCTGGTAGCGTTGTATCGTCCCGGTCCGATGGAGAATATTCCGAGCTATTGCGAGGTAAAAAACGGTCTCAAAGAGCGCGAGTCAGTTCACCCCCTGATCGACTACATCCTTGAAGAAACTCAAGGCATCATCGTTTACCAAGAACAGGTGATGCAGATCGCGCAGGTTATGGCGGGTTACTCGCTAGGCGGCGCTGATTTGCTGCGCCGAGCGATGGGTAAAAAGATCGCCGAAGAGATGGCGAAAGAACGTCCGAAGTTCGAAAAAGGCGCGAAAGAGAATGGCGTGCCGGCCAAGAAAGCCTCGGAAG
>JAHEGL010000462.1 GCA_024645145.1 Planktotalea sp. | reverse complement strand
GATGCGAGATTTGGCAGCTAATGACGTGCAGGTCACGCGCCGAGTTTGGCACATGAATGAAGATGGTTTTGGCCATGCTGTTTATAGTGTGCACCTTGGTGGATATGACTACTCACTCGTTGCCATCTCAACGGACCTTCCGCCCGAGTTGCGCACAGACCGTGTGATCGCAACGGCGTGGGACAGCGCTTACGTGCTTTTTGACGGCATCCCAAGCGAAGACGAGATCGCGCGCATCGTCGCGTCTGCGCCTAAACAAGAAGCCGCGCGCTTTACGGAGCGTGATCTGGTTCTGAGCCGTGCCAACAAATCTGTCCGCCTGTTTCGACATGTTACCGATGCTCTGAAACGCGGCGATCAGCCCGATGAAGCGATGGTGCGCGACGTCGGTTATTTGATGCGCACAACGGCGGTTTATGGAAACGGTAAATTCGGTATCGCTGATCGCGCTCACATTGCAGCGCGTCCTTGCCTTGGCGGACCTTTTGCCGCTGAGATGCTGACGGTCTGGCTCATTCGTGGCTTCACCCATGATCTTGCGGAGCATGTGGGCGGCGCAGCGTTAGATCCCAAATTAAAGCGTCATCTAGGTATTGGAAACTCCACAGGGCTGGGCATGGCACCATTCTTGGTCAGTCATCCACGCCTGCTTGATAGTTGGATGCAAGTGCGTGAAACGGCCCTCGCGCGTGTTGCGGCGTTGCCAAAGTTAAGCACGGATGAACAAGCGCAGATCATTGCCTTGGCTGCGCGCGCTGGGCGGCACTTAGAAGAATGGCCCGTTCCTGACGAGATTGCATCTGAGCGCATTGATCAGCTCAAACGTGATTGGCCTGCGGTACAGGATCTGCTTGCGGAGACGGTGGGTGCGCATGCGCCGATCCAGCAGATTTTGCAAGCCTCCGAGGACTGGTTTGAAGACACGCAAGAGCTGCTAGTTGCTCTGCTGTTGGAGCCTTTTGGCACGCTGATAGACGGTCTTACCGATTGCATGGCCAACCCTTATGGCACAGAGCTTGATCCGGCGATGCAAGTGGCTGATTTACGTGCATTGATCGCTCGTGATTGGGATTGGGCGACAGCGCTTGATTTTGAATGCACGCGTGAAACGGCGCAGTTTTGGTATGTTTCCGAGGCCAAGCAAGAGCCGCGTCTTGGCATGCGCCATGAAGAAGAGGGTGCAGAGCTGGAAAGCCCGCTTGATATTGCACGACAGGTGTCAACGTTGTCGCAAGCGCTGGAGGGCGAGGGTGGCATCACAGCCGAGCTGTTGCTCAAACGCCCTGATCTACGCTTTGCTGTGCGCCGTGTGCAAACTCTCTCGCGCGCGCCCTACAGTGAAATCCGCGACAACTTGATCGCGGATCGTTGCCTTCCGATTGATATGCTGCGCTGCAAGTTGTCGTTTTTTGGAGCGGCGAAGTTTGATCCGAAATCGGATCGCTGGACGCGGATCACTTTGTGCCAAGGTGCGCCTTTGTTTGATGAGCTTAGCCGCGCGGATGATTGGTGGTTGCCGTGCTTCGGGGAGTGAGCGATGCGCTCTGCCAATGAAATTTCGAGCATGGTTCTTAAGGCGGCACTCGGCGCTGGTTTGCCCCTTGGCTGCGCAGAAGAACTTGCGCGCGCCGCTCCTTTATTAAGCTCGACAGGGAACTTGCCTTGCGTGCTTGAAGCGCTTGGCCGTCCGTGTGAAGCCCCAATATTTGATCAAGGCGTCCTCAGGGGTGGTCATCCCGTTCAGGCGGTCATCGCATGGCAAGACCTGAGTGCAGCAGGCGTGAGCGTGAAATTGGAATGCAATGTTGATAAGGCACTGCTCGATGCGTTGTGTTCGCCTAAAAAGGTCGTCGGCCCCTTTGAGGTTGATGAGAAGGTATGGAGCACATTTGCGCAGTATGCGGCAAAGATGCTCGTGCCGGAAAGCGAAGCATCGCGTCTCGCAGGGGCCGGCGCTGGTTTGAGCGATAACGACTGATCACTCAGCGTTTGCAAAAACATCTTCTGGATAACGCACGTCTGCAAGATAAAGCCCGTGGGGCGGACTAACGGTACCACATGCTTGGCGCTCTTTCGCTTCAAGAGCCGTGCGCACATCATCCGGTGCCCACGCGCCAGAGCCGACACATTCCAAAGTTCCCACAAAACTGCGCACTTGGTTGTGCAAAAACGAGCGCGCACGCACGGTGAAGCGGACTTCTGGGCCAGACGGACCGTCAATTTGACGCACAGTCAGTTCATCAAGGGTTTTGACTGGGCTTAAGGCCTGGCAAATGGAGGATCGGAACGTCGTGAAATCATGATGCCCGATTAGATGATTGGCACCTTCCTGCATGGCTGCGACATCCAATAAACGTGGCACTTGCCAAACCAGGCCTGCGTCATGTGTCGCGGGTGCGCGCCGCATCAACAGGCGAAATTCGTAGCGCCGCTCAACGGCTGAAAAGCGCGCGTGCCAATCATCATCGACCAAAACACAAGCAACAATGGAAATCGGGTCAGGTTTAAGATGATAGTTCAATGCGCCTGACAGCTTGAACGGATCCCAGTCCTTGTTCAAATAGCAATGCGCCACTTGTCCCCATGCATGAACGCCTGCGTCCGTGCGCCCCGCTGCAGCAATTGTATGCGGCCCGCTTTCAAGCTTGGCCAGCGCTGCTTCGATCTGGCCCTGCACCGAGGTTTGAGCGTTTTGACGTTGCCACCCAACAAAAGGCGCGCCGTGGTATTCAATTTTGAGGGCATATCTGGGCATAGGGCTGCTCTTAACGACGCAAGGGGGCGGAAACAATGGTTTTTCCCCTCTGGTAACGAGGTGGGTGCATCCTTATCCTTAAAGAAACAACTGGCAATTTAAGGCGGCACCCCTTGGTTATTTCTACCCTTGCAGATGGGATCATCCGAACGATGGAGGGCGCGCGCGATACAGTAAATGAAACGCTGTTTGAGCCTGTGATCCGCTTGGGTGTCACGGGTTTGGCACGCTCTGGCAAGACAGTGTTTATCATGTCTGTGGTGGCCAATTTGCTGGATCGTGGCCGCATGGCGCAACTTCAGGCTGCAGCCGAGGGGCGCATAACGGCAGCCTATTTGCAACCTCAGCCCGATGATACCGTGCCGCGTTTTGACTATGAGGCGCAGCTCGGCCGACATTCATGGGCCCTTGTTGATGGATACAATTGCAATTGCTTATCTTGTTCCCGCCTTTATTCTGGGCGTGCTGGTTTGGAAGCTTGATCACATCAATCGCAATCT
>JAHEGL010000444.1 GCA_024645145.1 Planktotalea sp. | reverse complement strand
GTAGTTTCACGCAAAGCTTACAAGACGTTTATAACTTGCCTGCAACGCTGGTGCGTAAAGAACGCAATCAGATGATCTTTGGCCCGCTCAATTTGCTAAGCGCAATTTTGCAAGAGGGTGAAAAAGGTCTGTCTTTGCAACGTTACAAGGGTCTTGGTGAAATGAACCCTGATCAGCTTTGGGAAACGACCCTTGATCCTGATGCACGTACCTTGTTGCAAGTGAAGATTGATGACGTCGCCGAAGCCGATGATCTGTTCACAAAACTCATGGGCGATGTTGTTGAGCCGCGCCGCGAGTTCATTCAGCAGAACGCATTGAACGTCGAAAATCTTGATTTCTGATCCGTTGGATCAAACTTTCGCCACACCTTTGAAGGGTCAGGTTCCAACAGGACTTGACCCTACACAAGTCGTGCCACAGCACCTGCTAGAACTTCCAGACCAGCGACCAAATCTGCCTCGTCGGTGTCTTCTTCGAATGCATGACTTATCCCGTTGATCGAGGGCACAAAAAGCATCGCCGCGGGCATTAAAGCAGACACATTCGTTGCATCATGTAGTGCACCGGAAGGCATATTGCGCCATTTACCCTGCGCAATTTTGTCTGCACTTTCTTGCAAGGCAGTGCGCAGGTGTTTGTCCATCGCAACTGGTTCAAGGCCAAGTAAAGGACCGTAGCTTAGCGTCATCCCATGGGTTTGCGCGATTTCGTTTGCGGTTTCTCTGATCACCGCTTCCATCCGCGCAAGTCGATCTGCATCGCCATCCCGCCATTGCATTGAAAACGTCACCTTACCCGGAACAATCGAGGAAGCATTGGGATGCAAACTCACATGCCCAATCGTCCAAACTGTTTGCGGTGTAACAACATTGCGCAGCCTTTCATTGAGCAAGGTGTTAAACCCAGACAACGCCTGAAATGCATCGCGACGCAGTGCCATTGGTGTGGTGCCCGCATGATTTTGCTGCCCCTCAAAAGTGATCTTCATATCGCGAATGCCAACAATGTCGCTCACGACACCAACCACATCAGCAGTGCTATCCATCACTGGGCCTTGTTCAATGTGCATCTCGATGAAGCCGGCGAAACGCGTTGGATCAACAAAATCAACGCTCTTGCCATCCATCAAGGCGCGCGCTTGCGCGAAAGTAGTGCCTCTCTGATCCGTCAACGTGTCAGCACTGTCCAGATCGAGCGTTCCGCTCCAGATGGCGCTGCCCGTGGTCACACCAAAACGTCCTTCTTCATCCTGAAATGAAACGACAGAGACGGGCGTTAGCCCATCCTCAAAACGCGCTTTGGCGATCTCTAGCGCAGCCATCACACCCAACGCGCCATCAAGCCAACCCCCTTCAGGCTGACTGTCGGTGTGCGAGCCCAGCAAAAGACTTTTGCCCTCGGCGTGTCCAAAGACAGAGCCTGCCGGATCCACATGAACCGTCAATCCACATGCGCGAAGCTGATCCGCCAACCAGAGCCGCGCATCGATATCGGCAGCGGAAAATGCAGGACGCACAACCCCGTTACCAACTCCGCTTGCGCCAAAACTACGCAAGTGATGCAAACTGTCTAAAAATCGTTGGTGATCGAGGGGCATGCGACGTCTCCTTTGCACCAATACATTCACACAAATCCACACCTTTCAACTCTGCATCCTCAGCGCTACATCTTTGTTATGCGATAAGGAAATTTTATGTCCCAAATTACTCTGGTGCGGCACGGCCAAGCCAATTCGAACAGCACGGACGAACACGGTTATGACAAGCTAAGCCCCCTTGGCCACGAACAAGCCGCTTGGCTTGGCGCGCATATGCGCGAAACCCATCAGACTTTTGACAGCGTCTATTGCGGGACGTTGCGCCGCCATGTCGAAACAGCAACTGGGATGACGGCAGAGCAATACGCCCCAATCACAAAAGACGCGCGCCTGAACGAGCTTGCCTACTTCGATCTCTCGAATGCGTTCGAGGCCTATAGCGGTCAACCCATTCCAACGCTCCAAGAAGAATTCGTCGCGCACATGCCACGTCTGTTCGAAGCATGGATGGACGGGCATCTCAAAAACATTCCAGAGAGTTTTGCGAGCTTTGAAGACCGCGTCAGTCAAGCGATTGAGGATATAAGCGCACGTAGTGATCGCGCACTGGTGATCACGTCAGGTGGCGTGATCGGATTGATGACGCGTCAAGTTCTTGATCTGAACACAGATAATTATGCGCGTACGTGTCTTTCGATCATGAACTCCTCGACGCATCGCTTCACCAAGATTGGCGCTAAACTGTCGCTCTCGCAATTCAACAATATCGCTCATCTTGAGCAAGTCGGGCGCCATCACGCGCAAACGCATATCTAAAAGGTTAAGGACATGACACATCTCTGGGTGCGCGCAGAGCAGCGCGAAAACGAAGACCGCGTCGGTCTAACCCCTGCAGGAGCGTCCGAACTTATCAAAGCGGGGCTGCGTGTTACGGTTGAGCAAAGCTCGGTCCGCGCGATTGGAATTGACGGGTACAAAGCAGCAGGCTGTGAGATCGCACCAGAAAACAGTTGGCCTGATGCACCCGCAAACGCCATTATTTTCGGCCTGAAAGAACTGCCCGAGGATGGTTCACCCCTTCCCCACCGCCACATCATGTTTGGTCATGCATATAAAGGGCAAGCCAGTGGACGCGTTCTGCTTGATCGCTTCAAAGCAGGTGGTGGCACCCTTTATGACCTAGAATACCTCGTCGATGAGACGGGCAGACGTGTGGCCGCATTTGGCTACTGGGCCGGATATGCAGGTGCTGCGGTGACATTACGCTGTTGGATGGCCCAACAAAGCGGCGCGATCGCTGGACCAGTCGGTGTTTTTAAAAGCTCTGAGGCCCTCGTTGACGACTTGCAAGACGCGCTGCAACACTTGGATAAATCAACTCTCAACGCTTTGATCATCGGTGCGCTGGGGCGCGTCGGCAAAGGCGCGAGCGATCTGCTAAAGGCGCTTGATATCCCTGTCATCAAATGGGACATGGCAGAAACTGCAAGCGGTGGCCCGTTCCCTGAGGTTCTGGAACACACTCTATTTTTGAATTGCATACTTACACGACCCGGAACGCCTGTTTTCGTTCCCCAAAGCGCTAAAATAGACCCGCGGCAGCTGCGCGTTATTGGAGATATCGCCTGTGATCCCGATAGCGATTTTTCTCCGATCAAAGTCTATAACCGAACCACAACTTGGGCAGAACCAGCTCTTCGCGTGCATGACGCACCGCTGCTTGATGTAAC
>JAHEGL010000441.1 GCA_024645145.1 Planktotalea sp. | reverse complement strand
TGCCACAATGCGTGCAGCTTCAGGACCCATTAGGGATAAGATTGCATATTTTTCCGTGCTGTCCTCTAGTGTAACATCAAACCCCTCTGATGCGCGTGTGAACCACGCCAGATCGCGTTTGATTGCGTTTGTGCCAACGAACAGGCGGTAATGGTCCTCGGCAATTCGTTGGGCTGTGATGTCGCTTTCAAATGTGCCGCGTGCGTTCAGGACCGCAGTATAGATCACCGATCCAGGTTTGCGGTCCATGTGTCCCGCGCAGGTTTTCATTAAAAATGCTTCTGCATCAGGTCCTTTGACTTCAATCTTACCAAAGGGCGAGACATCAAAAATTGCCGCCTTGGTATGCGCGGCGGCGACTTCGCGTTTCACATTTTCAAACCAATCAGGGCGGTCAAATGTCAATGTCGGCTCTGCGGTTTTTCCGAAATAGAGTGGGCGTTCCCATCCATAAAACTGACCAAAATACGCGCCAGCATCGACATAAGTGTCATGCAGGGGCAGGGTGCGAAGATTGCGCGCGGTCAAAAGTTGTTTCCCGGGATATGCGATATCGTAATGAGTTCCCAAAATTTCAGGTGCACGCGCCATAAGATGATCAAGCGAATTGTATATTGGCGCAAAGCGTTTTGCATCCGCCTCAGACAGATCATAGGGCGTGTGCCCATGCACAATCAGATGGGCCAAGTTCATACCCGCACCACCGCCAGAGGCGATGCCAACAGAATTCATACCACATCCCAAAAACAACCCACGGGTTTCTGCCGTTTCGCCCAACATAAAGGTGCCATCAGGCGTAAAGCTTTCTGGACCATTTAACAGCATCTTAACTTCGGCGTTTTCCAGCGCGGGCAGGCGATGCAGTGCGTTCATCATCATAGGTTCGAAATGATCCCAATCCTCGGGCAACAGGCCAAATTCGAAACTTTCGCCCTAAATGCCGGGCGCGATGGGTTTGCCCATGGGTTCAAAACAGCCCACCAACAATCCACCTGAATCATCGCGGATGTATAATCTGTTGTCGTGATCTGAGAGGGTCGGGGTATTGCCAACGATCCCCTCGATCGGTTTGGTCAGCAGATAAAAGTGTTCACAGGCCAGCGCAGGAACCTCGGCGCCCGCCATTTCACCCACTTCACGCGACCATAACCCAGTACACAGCGCAATGGCGTCACACGAAATTGTGCCAGCGGTTGTTTCAACCCCTGTGATTTTTCCGTCCTGCGTTAAAATCCCTGTCACACCTATATCTTCGAACAGTTGGGCGCCGCGGTGACGTGCGCCTTTGATCAATGCAGCGCAAACATCTGATGGGCTGACCCGTCCGTCGTCGGGGGACCAGACCGCGCCTAACACATCCTCTGCGTTCATAAGGGGCCAGCGTTCCTTTGCCTCGGCCAAAGAAATGGATTGTGCATCAATTCCATAGGCGTGGGCCAAGGCCTCTTGCCGTTTTATATGTGTTAAACGATCTGGGTTTGTTGCAAGCGAAAGCGATCCTTTTTGTATCCACCCCACCGATTGTCCTGTTTCCCGTTCCAATCGCGCGTATAGATCAACGGAATATTGGATCATGCGTGTCAGGTTCTGGGAATGACGAAGTGCACGCACCTGTGCCGCGGAATGCCATGTGGTCCCAGATGTCAGTTTGTTTCGTTCCAGCAGGATAGCATCGGTGGCCCCCATTTCGGCCAAATGATACAGGGTGGAACACCCCATAATCCCACCGCCTATAACAATAACAGATGCATGGGATGGTAATTGGGTCACGGTCATACACTCCCAAATCCGGGCTAAACTTCGTAGTTATCAATCTGTAAAAAAAAACACTTTAAGTCAACGGGAAAAAAGAATAACATTTGTTATGCTTCTCTTTATCAGGAATACGAGAATCACATGGACCCAACGCTTAAGAATCGAACGCTGACATCCTTGAAAGAAAAGATGCCGATGCTGTCGCCCCGTTTGCGTGTTGTAGCGAAATACATCGTTGATCATCCGTCGGATTTTGGGCTGGACTCTATCCGCGAAACTGCCCGCAAATCTGGGGTTAGCACCTATTCATTGGTCCGCGCGGCAAACAGTCTGGGGTTTGACAGTTACGATCAGTTGCGTGAACCATTCCGTCACGCGCTTGTGTCATCGACTAGTTTTTCCGAGGCCTCTGAGTGGCTCTTAAACATAAGACAAGAGGGCACATTGGGCCGAGTTCAGGCGGATGCCTCAGCCAATACATTGGCGATTGTCGAAAGGAGCTTGCAGCATCAAACACCGGATCACATGCAGCAAGTGGTTGATTTGCTGCTGGGAGCGCGTACGGTTTATTTGACCGCCGTACGGGCCAGTTATGCGTTGGCCTATTACCTACAATATGTGGGACGGATGGCATTGCCATCGATGCAATTGATCCCACGACATCAAAATAGCGCGATTGATGATTTGAACGATGCAGGCGCGCGGGATGTGATGATTGCGATTACATTTACACCCTATTCCCGCGAAACCATTGATGCCTGTAAGTTTGCTGTAAAACGGGGTGTCAAGCTGATCTTGATATCAGATAGCGATGTGGTTTCATCCGAATTTCAGGCGGATCACACACTTGTCGCCTCAGTGATCAGTACCCATCATTTTGCCTGTTATAGTGGTGGCATGGCTTTGATCGAAAACCTTTTAGCGCTTTTGGTTCAACAGGCTGGCACGTCAGCGCGCGAGAAAATCAAGTCCTACGAAGATTTGCGGATGGAAAATAATGCCTACTGGATCGCAAAAAAATAACATTAGTTTTTTGATGACAGACAATAAAACTTTTGCAAGCATAAGCACATACTGAATAGCATGAGAGACCACGAGAAAAATTCTTAACAGCGACGGTTTCAGCAATTTGCTTGTCTGCGTTCAACACAACTGCTTCATTTGCTCAATGTAAGAACGACGTTTGGAATAAAGTGATGGAACGTAGTAGAATTGTGGTCGGTGCATCTTAAGTTTACGGCGCCGTAAAAGTACCAGGCAGCATTCCTGATCCGACTGTGCCAAAAATTTGAGAGCGAACCTAGACTTGCACTCCACGGAGCTTCTCATTGCGCCTTCGTAAATATTCAAGCGTTAAGAGTAACATAACCGACACCATAATTAGCAGGGTTGCAACCGCAAGGATCGTTGGGCTGATTTGTTCACGTATGCCCGCCCACATCTGACGAGGCACTGTGCGCTGCTCTGCACCTGACAGGAAA
>JAHEGL010000436.1 GCA_024645145.1 Planktotalea sp. | reverse complement strand
ATTGGCACAACTACTGCTGTCGGGGCCTTTTGCTGTCGATCTTGGCTGGGCCGTAGGTGCCGTTGCTGCGTATGGGGTGCTGGAATGGTTTCGGCGAAAGGATAACAAGTTTTTCGCCTATTATTTGATGCATGACTACGCCTATTCGGCCAGAAACAATGGTGCGAACCCACCAGATCTTGAAGAGCGCATGTCAGATTTCGTCGCACGAATATCCGACGCTTTGGTATCAGATGTGGATGAGGTGCTGGTTGTTGGTCATTCATCAGGGGCGCATTTGGGCGTGTCAGTCTTGGCCGATCTGGTGAGGGCAGGGCACGTACGAGACGGTGGGCCAACGCTCAGCTTTTTGACACTCGGTCAAGTCGTGCCGATGGTCTCTTTCTTGCCAGATGCATGGCGTTTGCGCGCAGATTTGTCATTTCTAGCCTCCCAAGAGACACTTTTCTGGGTGGATGTGACAGCGCCGGGTGATGGCTGTGCTTTTGCATTGTGTGATCCGGTAAGCGTGAGCGGCGTCGCACCAGCAGACAAACTACAGCCATTGGTCTTTTCCGCCGCCTTTACACAAACGCTTAGTCCAGAACGGTGGAACGTGCTCAAGCGGCGCTTCTTCAGGCTACACTTTCAATATCTATGCGCTTTTGATCGCCCAAAAGACTATGATAATTTCCAGATCACGGCAGGCCCCAAAACGTTAATCGAACGCTATGAAGGGCGTCCAGCCTCCAAAAGCAGGATAGAAACCCCTGTAAACCTCCACACGCGTGTCACGCTATGACAACACCGCTCTTGCCCCCCAAGCCAAAGGCGCGCGCGGAAAAAGTGAGCCTGCGCCAATACGCCAAACTCTTTCGCAAAGACATTTTATCTGCGCAGCCCGCAAGGCTTTATCGCGCGTGGATGGCAGAATTTCGAACACCTTTCTTTAGCTCTTACCTGATCAATCAGCCCGAATTGGTGAAGCTCGTTCTAAAAGAGCGGCCCGATGATTTCCCCAAAAGCGGCCGCGTGAGTGAAGGGTTACGTCCTTTGCTTGGCGATGCTGTGTTTTTGACCAACGGTGAGCCTTGGAAGCGACAACGCCGTATCATCGATCCTGCATTTGAAGTGGGACGATTGCGCGAAACTTTCCCATATATGTGGGCCGCTGCCGAAGGGGCTGTGAAGCGTCTCGCGCCAAGCGTGGGGCGTGAGATTGAAGTGGAACAACACACGAGTCACGCAACGGCCGATGTCATTTTCCGCACGCTTTTTTCGATTCCTATCGAGAACGAGATTGCCGCAGTGATGTTTCGTGAATTTCACCGCTACCAGCGTTCGCAGCCTTTGTTGAACCTTGCAGCGGTTTTGCCGCTGCCGCGCTGGATGCCACGCTTCTTTCGCTCTGCAACACGTGGATCGGCGACAAAAATCCGCTCAGCGATCACGCAATTGACGACCGAGCGGCACGCACAGATTACTGCGGGAACAGCACCCGATGATCTTGCCACCAAGATCATGACAACGGCGGATCCTCTTTCGGGGGAGAAATTCACAGGCGAGGAAATGGTTGATCAAGTCTCGATCTTTTTCCTCGCAGGGCATGAGACCAGCGCTTCTGCTTTGGCTTGGGCTCTGTATTTGATGGCAATGTTCCCCGAGTGGCAGGACAAGGTCGCCGACGAAGCCCAAGCATGCTTGGTCGAAGAATTTTCGGCGATTTCAAAGTTGCGCATAAGCCGCGATGCGTTTCGCGAAGCACTGCGTTTGTATCCACCAGTCCCTATGATGGTGCGGCAAAACACATGTCCCGAAGAATTCCGCGAGCGTGACGTGAGAACAGGTAGCCAGGTCGTCGTAAGTGCGTGGCATTTGCATCGCCATGAGCGGCTCTGGGACAATCCTGATGGGTTTGATCCCGATCGATGGAATACTGAAAACGTCAAGACCTGCATGCGTGATGCTTATGTGCCATTCTCTGCGGGGAGCCGCGTGTGTCCTGGTGCGGGGTTTGCTTTGATCGAAGGAGTTTTATTGCTGTCGATGCTTATGAAGCATTATCGTGCGTCTTTGACAGATCGCGCTGCTCCAGAACCTGTGGCACATCTGACTGTGCGCTCAAAGGATGGGATCTACTTGAAAATTGAAGAGCGGTAAAAAGGCCCTTTGCAAAGGGCCTTGTGAAGTCTTTTTGCAAAAAGACTTTTAGCGCAGCATTCGAATTGGATCTGTATTGCAGATAACGATGATCTGCCCACTGTTTTCGAGCGCGCGAAATCCACGTCGCTTAATTTCGTCTAGGAAGCGTTCGCGCCCCACGATACGCGCAACATCAGAAGATTTGCGCCGCACCACACCCCCATCCATTGCGGTTTTTGACGCAAACACGTTGCGCATCCAAAGTTTCGCAGAAAGAGGGGACGGTTTTATATACATAAGACCGCAATATCAGCAACAGACTTAACAATGTCTAAAGGCTAGCTTGGTTTGCAATGATCCAGAACATAGAGCCGAATGGCTGAGGCCAACCCGCAATCGGTTCCGCGGATCGCGTCGATCTCTGCCGCGAGATCATTGATGGCGCGCCCTTTATCCTGAGCAATATCGCGAAACGCATCCCAAAATGCATCTTCCAAAGAAACCGACGTGCGGTGGCCCTTTAGTGTAAGGGAACGTTTTTGAGGGCGCTGCATCATCTTTCCGGTAAAAATCCAAGTTGGTTGCCGTTTTCACGCGCGGTGTTGTAGGTATTCAAAATGCGCGCAAGGGTGCCATCGTTGCGTTTGAGATAACGACGCGCTTGTCTGATCGCAATCAGCTCGGCGCGTGAAATTTCGTTATATCTCTCATTCTCGGACATTCTGACAGCTCGGACCTATTAGTTTCGAAACTTTATCACTTACAATTACGGCGATATTTTGATGACACTTTCAATGAGTCATCTTGGCGTATCACGCCGTCGAGCAAGCGGTTTTTCTGTTCTCGTTTGGCTTTCGCCAATTCCCGCTGCGCTTTGCTCAACACGTGAACAGCAGCGTTGTTATCTGCGCGGGCTTTTTCTTCGGCCCGCGCCTTTTGTTTTCTGAACCGGTTAAGACTGACCGGCTTGCCCATTACTTTGGGCCTATCATGTCTTCTGGACGGACGACGCGTTCAAATGTTTCTGCATCGACAAAACCCATAGCGATCGCTTCTTTTTTGAGAGTCGTGCCGTTTTTATGCGCGGTCTTGGCCACCTTTGTTGCGTTGTCATACCCGATTGTTGGGGCTAATGCGGTGACCAACATCAAGCTTTCTTTC
>JAHEGL010000098.1:5566-16061 GCA_024645145.1 Planktotalea sp. | reverse complement strand
GCGGACAGGATATGCTCTTGGGTGGCGACGGAGATGACTTCATCGAAGGTCAATCCAGCGACGATACGCTGCTTGGCGTGTCCGGCGATGATACGCTTCTTGACGGCTCCGGTCGCGATTTTCTGAGCGGTGGTGCGGGTTCAGATACACTTGATGGCGGTGTCTGGGACGATACACTTGGCGGGGGTGACGGCGTTGATATTCTCGTCGGAGGTGAAGGCAATGACGAACTTTTCGGCAACGATCGTCAAGATGTCATTTCGGGCGGTGACTTTGACGATTTGATCATTGGTGGCGACGGCAACGACTCCCTAGAAGGCGGAAACGGCGATGACACAATTATCGGCGGCGGCTCTGACTTCTTCAGAACCACATCTGGTGCTGGCAACTGGACTGCTGAAATGGAAGCGGCACTCGATGAACTCGCCCTGAGCGATCCTGCCCTAGCAACATGTGGTCCAATCGCTGACATTCTTGCCTCAGCTCCGTTCGCCGGAGTGGATGTGAGCAGCTTTGCGATGCCTCCTGTCGCTGACACGGCTGCCGACTTTATCAATGGTGGTGCAGGCAACGACATGTTGTTCCTAGAAACGGGCGATGTCGGCGTTGGTGGAATCGGTGACGACACATTCCACCTGAACGGTGATGGTGCTCCAGCGCGTGTCATGACCATTATCGACTTTGCTGCGATGGATGACATGATTGTTGTACAGCACGACGCAAGTCTACCCGCACCCGTTGTGACAGTGGCAGACAATGGCGGCAATGCAGATGTGTTGATCGATGGCGTGAGGCTTGCGTCCGTCCGTGGCGCAGCTGGCGTGCTCACGGCTGCAGATGTCACGCTCGCGAGCGTAGACCGTTCTATCGCATAAAGACGCAACAATCGGGCTGGCATCGTACGGCTCGACACGTCTAATATGCCCCCGACGCACATTCGCTTCGGGGGCATTTTTTCTATGAGCACGACATTCGGCAAAGGATGCCATCTTCACCTGATTGACGGCTCTGCCTTCATTTTTCGCGCTTATCATGCGTTGCCACCTTTGACGCGCAAATCAGATGGCTTGCCGATTGGGGCCGTCTCCGGTTTCTGCAACATGCTCCAACGTTACGTTGAAGGAAACGCGGGCAGTGATGTTACCCACGTTGCAGTCATTTTCGACAAAGGCAGCCACACCTTTCGCAACGACATGTATGATCTCTACAAAGCCAATCGCGACGCGATGCCAGAAGACTTGCGCCCGCAAATGCCGCTGACGCGCGAAGCAACGCGCGCTTTCAACATCGCCTGCGAAGAAATTGAGGGCTACGAGGCGGACGACATTATCGCAACTCTCGCCGTTCAAGCGCGCGCAGCAGGTGGCCGCTGCACGATCATTTCATCCGATAAAGATCTGATGCAGCTAGTCGGTGACGGTGTCGAAATGCTCGACGCGATGAAGAACAAAACAATTGACCGCGAAGGTGTGCACGAAAAATTTGGTGTCTATCCTGAACGCGTCGTCGATGTGCAGGCGCTTGCTGGCGACAGCGTGGATAATGTCCCGGGCGCACCCGGAATCGGTATTAAAACCGCAGCCTTGTTGATCAATGAATATGGCAATCTAGAAGACCTGTTGGATCGCGCTGAAGAGATCAAACAGCCCAAACGCCGCCAAACTTTAATCGACAATCGTGTGCAGATCGAGCTCAGCAAACGGCTTGTTCAACTCGATTGCGAAACCCCATTGGAGTTCACGCTCGATGATCTCGAAGTGCGGGAACCGATCGCGGATGAGTTGATTGATTTTCTCGCGCGTATGGAGTTTCGCACCCTGACCAAGCGCATTTCAGAGGCGCTTGATGCACCCATGCCGGAAATCAAAGACGTCGCCGTTGCCGTGCCAAGCGATGCACCCGAGACCGTTTCCTTTGAGGAAGCGACATATACTTGCGTACAAGACATGGCAGAGCTGCAACCTTGGATCGATCACGCATATGCGCGTGGGTATGTGGCTGTTGATACAGAAACCACAGGTCTCAATGACATGCGTGCTGATCTCGTGGGTATCTCGCTTTGCACCGAAGCTGGCAAAGCTTGCTACATTCCTCTCATCCATAAAGACGCTGGTACGGATGATTTGTTCGGATCCGACGCGCTCGCAGAAGGTCAAATAGATCTGGACGCTGCAATTGCAGCACTCAAACCTTTGCTCGAAGATCCTGCGGTCATGAAAATTGGCCAGAACATGAAATACGACGCCAAGATTTTTTCACGCTACGGCATCGATATCGCTCCAATCGATGACACAATGCTGTTGTCTTACGCACAACATGCAGGGTTGCATAACCATGGGATGGATGCCCTGTCAGAACGTTACTTAAATCACACGCCTATTCCCATTAAGCCCCTGCTCGGCACTGGTAAATCCGCTATCACATTTGACCGTGTCCCAATTGATCAAGCCACAGACTACGCTGCTGAAGATGCCGACATTACACTGCGTTTGTGGCAACATTTAAAGACGTCTTTGCACGCTGCGAAAACCACCCGTGTTTATGAAACGATGGAACGCCCATTGGTCCCCGTATTGGCCCAGATGGAACGCAATGGAATAAAAGTAGACCGCGATACACTGAGCCGCATGTCAAATGCATTTGCTCAGAAAATGGCAGGTTTAGAAGCAGAAATTCACGAATTTGCAGGGCGGTCCTTTAATGTTGGTAGCCCAAAACAATTGGGCGAAATTCTCTTTGACGAGATGGGCTTAGAAGGTGGAAAAAAGGGGAAAACTGGTGCTTATGCGACAGGTGCTGATGTGCTTGAAGACCTCGCAACAGAGCATGAACTTCCGCGCCGTGTCCTCGATTGGCGCCAGCTCTCCAAACTTAAATCAACCTACACAGATGCCCTGCAAGATCACATAAATCCCTACACGGGTCGCGTTCATACCAGCTATTCCATCGCAGGTGCTTCGACCGGTCGTCTCGCTTCCACTGATCCAAACCTGCAAAATATCCCTATCCGCTCAGAAGAAGGCCGTCGCATTCGCGAAGCGTTCATTGCTGAACAAGGCAAGGTTCTCGTTGCACTCGATTATTCACAGATTGAGCTGCGCATCCTGGCTCATGTTGCTGGTATCGACAGCCTCAAACAAGCTTTTCGCGACGGACACGATATCCACGCAATGACCGCTTCAGAAATGTTTGATGTGCCGCTTGATGAAATGACGGCCGATGTGCGCCGCCAAGCCAAAGCGATCAACTTTGGCCTCATCTATGGGATTTCCGGCTTTGGTCTCGCCCGCAACCTGCGCATACCAAGGTCTGAAGCGCAGGGCTTTATAGATCGCTACTTCGAACGTTTTCCCGGCATCAAAGAATATATGAACTACACAACTGAATTCGCAAAAAAGCATGAGCGTGTGGAAACCCTCTTTGGCCGCGTCATTCATACGCCCAACATCAACGCAAAAGGGCCCCATGCGGGCTTCGCCAAACGCGCCGCAATCAACGCGCCAATTCAAGGGACCGCCGCTGATATTATCCGCCGTGCTATGATCCGCATGCCGGATGCGATAACCGATCAACCTGCTAAAATGCTGTTGCAGGTTCACGATGAACTTCTGTTCGAAGTTGACGAAAGTGGCGTCGATCAACTGATCAAAACGGCAAAAGACGTGATGGAAAATGCAGCGGATCCCGTCGTCAAACTTGATGTCCCGCTTATCGTGGACGCCGGCCAAGGTGCAAATTGGGCGCAAGCGCACTAAGTTTCATTTTTCAAAATAAACTCTCGGCCTCTTGGCCGAAACAAATTCCTTCCCAAAGGAATTTAACAGCTCTTTTTCAAAAAGAGCTGTCTATCCATCCAATTCTTGCGACGGAATGATCTTGAAAAACACACCACCGGACCAAATCCCAAACCAGCCCTCATGATGCACGCCAATATCGACGAGACGATAAAAACTCTTGCGATCAATTAAAGCCTCAAGCCCAGCGCGCACCATCACATAGGGTGATGGCTCACCCGTCTCAACGTCGCGTACCACGCGAATAGGATGCTCAACGCCTGCTGCAACAAAATCGCCAACATGGGTTTCGAAGTTCAAAACACCATCGGAAGCTTCAAAATCCACGGCAACAAACGGCGCATCCTCAACAGTGATGCCAACTTTCTCAACCGGGGTGACAAGGAAATACTTTCCATCCTCAAGTTTCAAAATCGACGAAAAAAGCTTCACGAGCTCAAATCTGCCGATAGGCGTGCCCATGTAGAACCACGTCCCATCACGCTTGATCTGCATATCCAAATCGCCGCAAAACGGGGGATTCCACAAGTGAACAGGCGGTAAACCACGCCCTTTTGCAGCCGCTTTGGCCGATGCAGCAATGCCCGCTGCGTCTGGGGTCACAATATTTTGTCCAGCCATGTTTTGCTATTTGTCCTCCGACGCCTACTCTCATAGCATCATACCTAGAGTTCAAGGGAGAGTTGTCATGGCCAGCGCAGAAGACTTAGTCACAGATATTGAAACGTTGGGCACGCGTCTGGCCGAGGCAAAGGACTCGATCAACCGCCGTTTTATCGGTCAGCAGCGGGTCGTCGACCTCACGCTTTCAGCACTCCTATGTGGCGGTCACGCTTTGCTCATCGGTCTGCCTGGCCTCGGAAAGACGCGTCTTGTTGAAACCCTTTCAACCGTCATGGGGCTTAATGGCAATCGCGTGCAGTTCACACCTGACCTAATGCCTGCAGACATCCTCGGCTCAGAGGTTCTCGAGACTGGCAATGACGGAAGTCGGGCCTTTAAGTTCATCGAAGGTCCGATCTTTTGCCAACTTCTCATGGCAGACGAAATCAACCGTGCCTCACCACGTACGCAGTCTGCGCTTTTGCAAGCCATGCAAGAAAAGGTGGTCAGCGTTGCAGGCGAAGATCGCCAACTTGCAGCACCGTTTCATGTGCTCGCCACGCAAAACCCGATCGAGCAAGAAGGCACCTACCCTCTCCCAGAAGCGCAGCTCGACCGTTTTCTCGTCCAAATCGATGTGCCCTACCCTGATCGCGCAACTGAGCGTGATATTCTGATTGCAACAACAGGTGTCAGCGAAGACGACGCGCACGCAGTGTTTACCACTGACGAGCTCCTCGCGGCGCAAACGCTTTTACGGCGCATGCCTGTCGGCGATAGCGTGGTGGAAATGATCCTTGATCTCGTCCGCGCGTTCCGCCCTGATGAACCTGATGCAAGCGCACGGGTTAAAGAAACGGTCGCATGGGGTCCAGGTCCGCGTGCGGCGCAGGCTTTGATGCTAACTGTGCGCGCGAAAGCACTGCTTGATGGGCGCCTGGCACCTTCGCCTGAGGACGTGATTGATATGGCAGAACCTGTCTTGTCGCACCGTATGGCACTAAACTTCGCAGCGCGTGCACGCGGCGACAGTTTGTCCGCTCTTATCCTTGAAAGCGCGAGCCAGATCACGACAAGCAAGGCTACAGCCGCGTGACATCCTCCCCGCGCGCCCTTCGACTTGATGCCGAAAAAGAAGCATCGCGCCTGCCTCCGCTTTTGGCGCGCGCAGAGCAATTGGCGGGTACTGTGTTGCTTGGCGAACATGGGCGCAGGCGCGCTGGCATGGGTGACGATTTCTGGCAATACCGCCCTGTTCAAACAGGCGATGCGCGGCGCATGATTGATTGGCGTCGCTCCGCGCGCTCTGACATGGAATTTGTGCGCGAACGGGAATGGCAAGTGGCGCAAAGCGTGATGCTCTGGCTCGACACCTCTGCATCAATGCGTTTTGCGAGCGATAAAAACATGCCTGAAAAAGCTGACCGCGCACGGCTTATCGCACTTTCCGCCGCAATCCTTTTGATCAAAGGCGGCGAGCGTGTCGGTGTTACAGGGACAGCACTGCCACCGCGACGTGGGCGCGCGCAGGTTTTGCGCCTTGCAGAGCATTTTTCGAATGAACAAGACACAGATTATGGTGCGCCAGAAGCACGCGCAATGTTGCCACATGCCCGCGCCCTCTTTATTTCAGATTTCATGGGGGACATCGACGCCGTAAAATCGGCCCTCACCAAAGCTGCGGATCGCGGTGTTCGTGGCGTTCTGATGCAAGTGCTGGACCCTGCTGAAGAGAGTTTTCCGTTTCATGGGCGCACAATTTTTGAAAGTGCGGGCAAAACGCTGCGCTACGAAACGCTCAAAGCAAACGATTTAAAAAACCGCTATCTAGAAAAACTCGCCGCGCGCAAAGCAGACCTCACGCATCTCTGCGCTGTTGCTGGCTGGCAATTTACGACCCATCACACAGATGCTTCAGCGCAATCTGCTCTTCTTTGGCTCCACAGAGCGATGGAGAAATCCGCATGATTGGCGCAATAGGTTTCCTCACGCCATGGCTTTTACTTGCGCTCGTAGCGTTGCCCATCCTTTGGATTATATTGCGCGCCGTACCGCCTGCGCCTGTACGCCGCATTTTTCCGGGCGTCACACTTTTGCTTGGTCTCAAAGACGAAGAACAAGTCAGCGACAGAACCCCTTGGTGGCTTTTGCTTTTACGTATGCTCGCAATTGCCGCGCTGATTGTTGGTCTGGCCGGACCAATTCTCAACCCGCGCAGCGATGATATTGGCCGTGGGCCGCTTTTGGTCGCCATGGACGCCAGCTGGGCAAGCGCTGCGGATTGGAGCAACCGCATTACCATGGTGGAGCGCATTCTCGATGACGCGCAGCGCACCGATCGGACCGTCGCGATTTTGAACCTTGGTGATCCGCAACAAGTAACTTTTAAATCCGCCAATGAAGTACGCAGTACACTTGCAGGGCTAAGCCCGAATGCATGGGAGCCTATCGTAAACGCGCAATCGCTTGTTACGCTGCTTCCAGATCAAAGCTTTGACACACTTTGGCTTTCAGATGAACTGGCGCGCGATACACGCAGTGAGATTGCAAACCTACTCAACGAGAAAGGCGCATTGCGTATTCTCGCATCACAAGACGAAAACATTGCGCTCGCCCCCGCGCGTTTTGAAGGCGGGGCGACAGTTGTGGAAGCACGTCGTTCTGTAGACAGTGCTGCGAGAACAGTCCAAGTTGAAGTGCATGGCAAAGACCCCTCTGGTGCAGCGCGCATCCTTGCGACAGCTAATATTGATTTCGAGAGTGGCGCAAAAGCAGCGATCCAAGACATCTCTCTTCCCTCTGAACTGCGCGCGCGCGTCACCCATTTTGCAATCGCTGGGGTGCGTTCTGCAGGTGCTGTGTCGCTCTCTGATGACAGCCTACGACGACGCGAGGTCGCACTCATTGCCAGACGTGAAGATCGTGAAGGTTTGGAACTTTTGTCACCTCTCCACTATTTGCGCCAAGCATTAGAGCCAAACGCGGAACTTTTGGAAGGCAGCTTGTTAGATATTCTCCCTGCCGCGCCGGATGTTGTGATTTTGGCCGATGTCGCCAAACTCGCCCCCGTTGAAGAAGTAGAGCTGACGCAATGGGTCGAAGAAGGTGGCCTGCTTGTGAGATTTGCAGGGACGCGCCTTGCAGCCAGTGAAATCAGCCGCACTGAAGAAGAGACGTTGATGCCTGTACGCTTGCGCGCCGGTGGCCGTACTGTCGGCGGTGCAATGAGTTGGGGCACACCTAAGGAATTGGCTGCCTTTACAGAAGATAGTCCATTTTTTGGCCTAGAGCCGCGCGCAGATGTTACGGTAAGCTCACAAGTCATGGCGCAACCTGATCCGACCCTCGCTGATCGCGTCATCGCAAGTCTGAGTGACGGGACACCCTTGGTCACACGCAAGCCGCTGGGTGATGGGCAGGTGGTCTTGTTCCACGTTTCCGCGAATGCCGAATGGTCAAGCCTTCCGCTGTCAGGGCTTTTTGTCAGCATGCTGGATCGTCTCGCAATTTCGTCGCTTGCGGGAACACCGCGGGCCGGTGATCTGGATGGCAGCATTTGGCAATCGATCAGCGTTATGGACGGGTTTGGACGGATCACAGATGCGGACAGCCTTGCTGGTGTCGCGGGCGAGCGTTTGTTGAGCGATGCCCTGAGCCCAGACTTACAACCCGGCCTTTACGAAGGAAACGCGCGGCGTATTGCGCGTAATGTGATTGGAACGGAGACAGAGTTGAGCGCAGCAGACTGGCCAAATGGCACCGACATCCAACCCCTGCAAACACAGCCCGAAACTCCGCTAGGCGGGATTCTTCTTGGCCTCGCGCTTGCGCTCTTGATGATCGATATCGTCGCGTCCCTTGCCATGTCAGGACGTCTGCGCGGTACTGTTGCGGGCTTTGGTGCCTTGATGATGCTTGGTTTGCCTGCTGACGCACAGCAGGACAACCTTGCGCTCGCGGCATCCTCTGAAATGGTGCTGGGCCATGTTATCACGCGCGATGCAGAAATTGATAACACCGCAGAGGCGGGTTTGCGCGGTCTGTCAGAAACGCTCTTCTTCAGAACCTCGATCGAACCTGCGGATCCTATCGGCGTTGATCTGGAAACAGATGAACTTGCGTTCTTTCCAATGCTCTATTGGCCAATTACGCCAAACCAACCAACGCCGTCAGCCAACGCCTATGCCAAGTTGAACGATTATTTGCGCTCCGGCGGGATGATCCTCTTTGATACACGCGATGCTGACATTGCGCGCTTTGGTGCCTCTAGCCCGAATGGCGTAGAGCTGCGGGCTTTGGCGGAACCTTTGGACATTCCCCCGCTTGAACCTCTGCCACAGGATCACGTTCTAACGCGGACCTTTTACCTGCTTCAGGATTTCCCCGGTCGCCACACAGCACGCGATGTTTGGGTCGAAGCCGCACCCAAGAATGCAGAACAGATCGAAGGCATGCCATTTCGCAATCTTAATGATGGTGTCAGTCCGGTCGTAATTGGTGGCAACGATTGGGCCGCTGCATGGGCAATGGACACGCGCGGTAATGCATTGTTCCCAATAGGGCGTGGTTTTGCGGGTGAGCGGCAACGCGAACTTGCCTACCGCTTTGGCGTCAACCTTGTGATGCATGTGCTCACGGGCAACTACAAATCGGATCAGGTTCACGTCCCTGCATTGCTAGATCGGCTTGGCCAATGACCCAGACAATCGTCTTTGATCCGCTTGTTCCATTAGCGCTTTTGATAGCGGCAGCCGTTGTCGTGTTTGCGGGTCTTGCACTAGCGCTTTGGCGCGGCTTGGCTGGTGCATGGCTTCGTGGGCTGGCTAGCTGTGTTGTGATCGCTGCACTTGTCGGTCCCAACCTGCAACGCGAAGAGCGTGGCGCACTAAATGATATCGTTGTGATTGTAAGTGACGAAAGTGCGTCACAGAAGCTGGCTGAACGCGCAGGCGTGACAGCAAGCGCCGCCAACAGTCTGGAAGATATTTTAAGCGAACGTGGCGGTACCGAAGTTGTGCGCGTGTCCGTACCAGACGGCCAAGGCGACGCAGGGACACAACTTTTAACTGCGCTAAGTGACACGCTTGCAGAGCTGCCCCAATCGCGCATCGCGGGTGTATTTCTGCTCAGCGATGGCCGTCTGCACGACCTAGAGCGTGCACCGGATTTACCTGCCCCACTTCATCTCTTGTTGAGCGGGAAAACGACTGATTGGGATCGTCGCCTGAGCGTCACCAACGCACCTGCATTTGCCATTTTGGGAGAGCCTGTAACCCTTACTTTGCGAATTGAAGATATGGGGAACGCACCTGTTGGAAACGGCTTCGCCCCGTTGGACATTTCCATCGATGGTGCCCCGCCTCAGCGCTTTGAAGTCCCAGTAGATGCTGAAATTACACTGCCGCTGACGCTTCCCCATGGGGGACGCAATGTGATCCAGTTTACTGTACCAACTGGCGAGGGCGAACTGACAGAACGCAACAACACCGCGTTGATCCAGATGAACGGCGTACGTGACCGGTTGCGCGTTTTGCTTGTCTCAGGGGAGCCACACCCAGGCGGACGCACTTGGCGCAATTTGCTTAAATCGGATAGCTCTGTAGACCTTGTCCACTTCACCATTCTGCGTCCTCCGGAAAAGCAAGATGGCGTGCCAACCTCTGAATTGTCGCTGATCGCCTTCCCCACGCGCGAACTGTTCTTGGAAAAGATCGAAGATTTCGATCTGATCATATTTGATCGCTACAAACGCCGTGGTATTTTGCCGAGCATCTACCTCGATAATGTGGTGCGATATGTGCAAGAGGGTGGCGCAGTGCTTGTCGCCGCTGGCCCTGACTTCGCGTCCGCAGATAGCATTTACCGCTCCCCCTTGGCTGAAATTATGCCAGCAGCTCCGACGGCTCGAGTGATTGAACAGGGCTATCGTCCAACCATCAGCGACCTTGGCAATCGCCACCCTGTGACCGCCGGTTTGCCTGATACAGAAAACTGGGGCCGCTGGATGCGCCAGATCGAAGTTGAACCCAGTGATGGGGATGTGATCATGACCGGGACGGATGACAAACCCTTGTTGATTTTGAACCGTGTCGGCGAAG
>JAHEGL010000098.1:0-5556 GCA_024645145.1 Planktotalea sp. | reverse complement strand
GATCGCGTCAGATCATGCGTGGCTTTGGAATCGCGGGTTCGAGGGTGGTGGTCCACAACTCGAACTTCTGCGTCGACTTGCGCATTGGATGATGGGTGAGCCAGAGCTTGAGGAAGACGCGCTTTTGGCCGAAGCGACAGGTCAAAACATGCGTATCGTGCGCCGTACTCTGGACGAAACCGCAGCACCTGTCACTGTTACTTCACCTGATGGCAGTACGGTAGAACTGAGCTTGAGTGAAACAGCTCCTGGTCGTTTTGAGACGCAATTCACAGGTGCGGAAATGGGGCTTTATCGCTTAAATGACGGAATTCATGAAACCGTCATCGGCCTTGGACCCGCAGCACCGCGTGAATTTGAAAAGACGATTGCAACTGCTGAACTCTTAGAGCCGTTGATAGATGGCACCCGTGGCGGCGTAGCGCGTCTTGAGGATGGCCTGCCCAGCATTCGCACAGTCCGTGAAGGACGTCCTGCAGCGGGTCGCGGCTGGCTTGGGATCACGCCAAGGGGTGCCTATGAAACGCTGAACGTGCGTCAAACACCCCTGCTTCCAGCTTGGCTGGTTCTTCTTCTCGCGTCTGGTTTGATCTTGGCGGCTTGGTTGCGCGAAGGACGGCGTTAACGGCTCAAGGAAATCTTGTAGCCGCTGTCCTTCCAGCCATGTTCACTGCACTTCACCCGCACAAAGACTTCGCGCGTACCATCTGGCAACATGACGTTGTTCAAACTACGTGTGAAGGGCTGCTCCTCTACGTGAGGGTGATGCAGGATGCGCGTACCTAGCACTTTACTAGTGTTATCCACAATTTCCCAACCATCTGCGTAGTGGTCCCAACCTGTATCGGGATGCTCCAGCGTCACGCTAAAGTTCCATCCCATGCCGGTCGATTGTGCGACAGCCTTGGTGACCTTGGGGGAATCTGCAAAGGCAGGCGCTGCCAAGAGCAAGAGCGCGGCGATATGTGTTGATATTTTCATGACACATCACTTAGAGCGCTCACGGCGATTCGGGCAATCACAAGCCCGTTAAGCACCGTGAGCGTCACCCGAGAGCAACACGTCACGCGACTGCGACGCAAATTCACGACGCCATAGCACAAGGCAGGTGACCAAACTCGCTACAACCAAAGCAAGCGGTCCCGCGAGCCAAGCTGCCGACGCCAATCCGAAATAAACAGAGCGCAGGCCCCGATTGAATCCGCGCGCAGCAGTAATGTTGATTTCAGCCGCCTGCATCGCACGCGGCAGTGTGCGGGGATCGTCCACTTCGTTTGGCACTGAGGACATAAGCACCGCACAATAGCCAAATAGACGGTTGGACCACACGAACTTGAGAAACGCGTTGGTGACGAAAAACAGCGTTACCATCAGCTTTAGTTCCCAAACGATACGAGGGTCTTGATTCAACGTCAGATCATCCGCAAAGCCGATCAACTGCTCTGTGTTGCCCACCAAAGCTAAAACACCCCCTATCGAGATCATGCTTGCAGAGGCGAAAAAGGCCGTGCCTTGGCGTAAATTACCTAAGATCGTCGCATCGTAAATCCGTGGATCTCGGGTAACCATTTGGCGCATCCACTCGCGACGATACCCCGCCATCAAAACGGACACAGACGAATGTTTCTTTGAGGGGTGTTCAATCCGCCAGCCAATCACCAACCACAGCACAAAAATGAGCGCGAGAGCACCGTGGTCAAAGTATGAAAACAGGGTGAGCCGATTTAGAATATCCATGCCCTTCTCTTAGGCTGAGTAATCATTGCTTGCCAACACGATAAATTGGTTATATTTTATTACCAATACCAAAAAGGATGCGCTCATGGACATGCCAAGCCCTAGCAAAATGGTACTTTCTCGCAAAGCCGAACTCGTTTCGCGCCTTTTGCAGGTCTTGCCTACCGACGCGGTGATCGAAGACGAAATGGAAACACGCGCTTACGAGTGCGATGCGCTGACCGCTTATAAATGTCCGCCGCTTTTGGCCGTGCTCCCCCGCTCCACAGAAGAAGTCAGTGCAGTGCTGCGGATCTGTCATGAGATGGATGTGCCCGTTGTCCCGCGCGGGTCTGGCACGTCGCTTGCTGGCGGTGCCTTGCCAACTGCTGATTGCGTTATCTTGGGCGTCGCGCGGATGAATGACGTGCTTGAAACCGATTACGCCAACCGCGTCATTCGCGTACAAACAGGGCGCACAAACCTCAGCGTGTCTGGCGCTGTTGAAGAAGACGGCTTCTTTTACGCACCCGATCCCTCAAGCCAGCTCGCCTGTGCGATTGCAGGCAACATCGCGATGAATTCCGGCGGTGCGCATTGCCTTAAGTATGGTGTGACAACGAACAATCTCATGGGTGTCACAATGGTAATGATGGACGGCGAGATTGTCGAACTCGGTGGTGCACATTTGGACAGCAGCGGGCTTGATTTGCTTGGTGTCATTTGTGGCTCTGAAGGACAGCTTGGCGTTGTCACCGAAGCCACGCTGCGCATTCTGCACAAACCAGAAGGCGCTCGTCCGGTTCTCGTTGGGTTCGACTCCAACGAAGTTGCGGGCGCTTGTGTTTCCGACATCATCAAAGCAGGTGTTTTGCCCGTTGCCGTTGAGTTCATGGACCGCCGTGTCATTGAAGTGGTCGAAAACTATGCGCAGGCCGGCTATCCTTTGTGTGAAGCCTTGCTGATTATCGAAGTCGAAGGCTCCGAGCCTGAAATCGACGCACAACTCACGCTAATCCGCGAAATTGCAGAGCGCCATAACCCTGTTGAATTCCGCGAAGCACGCGATGGTGATGAAGCCTCGCGCATTTGGTTGGGTCGCAAAAGCGCCTTTGGTGCAATGGGGCAAATCAACGATTACATGTGCCTCGATGGCACGATCCCTGTATCTTCTTTGCCAATGGTGCTTCGACGCATTAACGAGCTTTCCGACGAATTCGGGCTTGATGTGGGTAACGTCTTTCACGCTGGCGACGGCAACATGCACCCGCTTATATTGTTTGATGCGAATAAAGAGGGTGATCTCGAGCTATGCGAAGCCATGGGTGCAGAAATCCTGAAGCTTTGCTTTGAAGCGGGCGGATGTCTGACAGGTGAGCACGGTGTAGGCATCGAAAAGCGTGACCTGATGCATGTGCAATATGCCCCAGCTGATCTGGACGCGCAAATGGCGGTGAAAGATGTGTTTGATCCAAAATGGTTGCTGAACCCAGCAAAGGTTTTCCCGCTGGATGCATCCGATAGTCGCCGCGCGTTGCAGGTGGCCGCGGAATGAAACCAACATCAGAACAAGAGCTGTCCGAGCTGATCGCCCAAGCCACTACGCCTTTTCACATCGAAGGCGGCGGCACCCGTTCGAGCGGTCTTGCTACGGGTAATGCGCTCGACACAAGCGGCCTGACAGGGATCACACTTTATGAACCCGGTGCGCTGACCTTGGTCGCGCAAGCAGGCACATACATCACAGAAATCGAGAGCGCACTTGCCGCTGAAAACCAACGCCTTGCGTTTGAACCTGCTGATTTGCGCGATGTTCTTGGAACGCAGGGAGAGAGCACACTTGGCGGCGTTGCTGCTTCCAATGCCTCTGGCCCGCGCCGAATTTCCGCAGGAGCGTGCCGAGATTTCATGCTTGGCGTACGTTTTGTGGATGGTCTTGGCGGCATCGTGAAGAACGGGGGACGCGTGATGAAGAACGTCACGGGCTATGACCTCGTTAAACTAATGAGCGGCGCGCATGGCACGTTGGGCGTGTTAAGCGAAGTGTCGATGAAAGTGCTTCCAAACGTAGAGATGCAACTTTGCCTACGTCTTGAAGGGCTGGACCCTGCACGTGCAGTCGCTGCAATGTCAACTGCGCTCGGCTCCCCTTTTGAAGTGTCAGGCGCGGCACAAGACGCAGACGGGATAGTGTTACTGCGTCTGGAAGGATTTGAAGCCTCCGTGCGCTATCGCGCGGCGCAACTCACCAGTGTATTGGCAGATTTTGGGGCCGTGGACATTTTGGATGACCAAAACCTGTGTAGAGAAATTTGGCGTGATATCCGCGATGCGCGCCGCTTCAAAGATGTGCAGGGCAACCTTTGGCGCATATCTGTTAAGCCAAGCGATGCGCCAAGCGTTTTGGAGGCGCTAAGCCCAAGCCAAGCGCAACTTGATTGGGGCGGCGGCTTGATTTGGCTTGCGGTCCCCAAAGGAACCGATGTTCGTGCGAAAATGACTGTTACGGGTCATGCGACGCTCATGCGCGCCAGTTCAGATACGATGCAAACCCTTGCGCGTTTTCATCCCGAACCCACACCAATTGCCAAAATCAGCACCGATTTGCGTGCGCGTTTTGATCCAAAAGGTTTGCTTAATCCCGGCTTGATGGGGGGCCTCTCATGAAGACCGAATTCACCGACTTGCAGATGCAAGAACCCGCAATTCAACGCTCTAACGCGATCCTGCGCTCTTGCGTGCATTGTGGGTTTTGCACAGCAACTTGCCCTACATATCAAGTACTTGGCGATGAGCTCGACAGTCCACGAGGGCGCATTTACCTCATCAAGGACATGCTTGAGACGGGACGCGTTCCAGATGCAAAAACTGTCGGTCACATTGATCGTTGCCTCGGGTGCCTCGCTTGTATGAGCACATGCCCGTCAAGTGTGAATTACATGCATCTCGTTGATCATGCCCGCAATTATATCGAAGAGCACTACACACGCCCCTTGAGCGAACGCGCATTGCGCTGGGTGCTTGCGCGCATTCTGCCGTATCCAACACGTTTTCGTGTCGCTTTGCTGGGTGCGAAAATGGCGCGCCCCTTTTCTCAACTGATCCCTGACAAACGTTTGCGCGCAATGATTTCTATGGTGCCAAAACAGGTGCCTCCTGTCAGCCGCAACGATGATCCGCAAAGCTTTGCACCAAATGCGCCGCGAAAGAAACGCGTGGCTTTGATGACAGGCTGCGCACAGCGCGCGCTGGATACCGACATCAACGATGCAACCATTCGATTACTCACGCGCTTTGGCTGCGAAGTCGTTGTCGCGCAAGGGCAAGGGTGTTGTGGTGCGCTCACCCATCACATGGGCAAGGTCAGCGAAAGCCACGCGGCGGCGGCGGCAAACATCAAAGCTTGGACGCGCGAAATGGACAAAGATGGCCTAGATGCGATTGTCATCAACACCTCCGGCTGCGGCACAACTGTGAAGGACTATGGCCACATGTTCGAAGGCGATCCTTTAGAAGAAGATGCAAAACGCGTGGCCGCGATTGCCAAGGACGTCAGCGAAGTCCTTAAGGATCTGGAACTGCCAAAAGGCGGCGCGCCTGAGATGGCTGTTGCTTATCATGCTGCTTGCTCGCTCCAGCATGGCCAACAGATCAAGACAGCCCCGAAGGACCTACTGAAGAACGCGGGCTTCAGCGTGGTTGAACCAAAAGACAGTCATCTGTGCTGCGGATCGGCAGGCACTTACAACCTGATGCAGCCAGAGATTTCAGCACAGCTCAAAGAGCGTAAAGTCACGACATTAATGGCGAAAAACCCAGATGTGATCGCCACTGGCAACA
>JAHEGL010000431.1 GCA_024645145.1 Planktotalea sp. | reverse complement strand
GCGAGCTGTGTTACGCATCGCACCGTGTGTCGCGCCAACTGCGAGAGTCAGGCCACCGGAGGACATAGTGATTTTGTTGTGACCAAGCTGACCGTTGTCGTTGTTGTCAGAGATCGTGATACGTGAAGACGCTGCGAAGGACACACCGCTGTCTGTTTCCACGGAGCCAGCGAACGTAACACGCATTGCGTGTGAGATGTTTGTATCAGCTGCTGCTGTGTCTGTTGCTGCTGTGGAAGTTACACCTAGGTAGCCGAAGCCACCTACTGTTACGTCAGCGGATGCAACGCCAGCTGTTGCGATCAGTGCTGTTGTAGCGAAAAGAACTTTTTTCATCGTTTTTCCCTCGGGGTTTTTATTCTGGAGCCTAGCCCGGGGAATCCGTACTAGGTCTGAATGATGTTTCGCTCTTTTCGGGGTCGCTTTGCAAGCCTGCGAAATCATGGTTTGAGAAAGGCCTGCAAAATGGTGCAGCTTTGCCACAGTGACATCATCGCCTTGAAAGTCCCCTCAATGGACAAGACACGCGACACTGGCGCCTGAACCAGCTCGGCAATCCAGCGCCTAATTCTCAGTATAATAGAAGCAAAAACACTTGCTCCCTATTGTTTCGCCGTTTAGGACAAAGAAAACAAAGACGCAGGCAGGAAAATGACACCCATTCGCTCCGCTCGACTTTTCATTATTGCAGCAACCTGCACAGCACTGTCCGCTTGCGGCGGAGGCATTAGTTCTGGCGGCGGTCTGTCTTCAAGCGCTGCGTCTGTCGCTGACGACGGTGATGGTCTAGAGAATCCGGCCTCTATCTGGGATGTTCTTCGCCGACCTGACGCAAACACCAACGTACACGTCAACAAGTACATCTGGAATGCATCGCTTGATGTTCTCAGCTTTTTGCCAGTAGAATCGGCCGATCCGTTCTCCGGTGTTATTACGACAGGGTATGGTCGCCCACCCGGTGGTGGCCGCGCATATCGTGCGACGATCCTAGTGAATGACGTCGCGCTCGAAGCACGGTCTTTGAATGTTGCATTGCAAACGCGAAACAGCCCCGTAGATGTTGGCACCGCGCGCGCCGTTGAAGATGCCATTCTCGCGCGTGCGCGCCAGTTGCGTATTGCAGACGGGCGTCTCTAACCAAACCTATTTACCAGCAAGCTGAGCAACCCATTCAAGTTGTTTGGGTAAGCACTGCGTCTTAAGATCATAAGTCTTGAGAACAAACTCACGCGCTGCTTTGCCCAGTCGTGCGCGTTTATCTGGGTCATCCAGCAGCGCATTCGCCTTCTCAACCAAAGCGTCGCCATCAAAAAAGTCAGTGAGCGCGCCGGTTTCGTCATCGCGGATCGCTTCCAGAACGGGCACTGTGTCAGACGCAAGAATTGCCGCCTCTGCGCTCATCGCTTCCAACAAAGACCAACTTAGAACAAACGGGTATGTCAGATAGATATGCAGGCGACTGACCTGCATCATTGCAAGGAAGGTGTCATAGGGCACACGCCCCAAGTAGTGCACCCGCGCCCAATCTTCGTCAGATATCTGATCGCGTACTTCATCAATGTAGATTTGCTTTCACGTTTTGCCCGCTGGCGGTTTGGAACCATAGCTGACTTCGTCCCCCCCAAGCAAAACAACCTGCGCATTCGGTCGCGCCTTCAAAAGCTTTGGCAAAGCACGCATGAAGGCGTGATACCCGCGATACGGTTCGAGGTTACGGTTAATAAATGTAATCACCTCATCATCACGCGTCAGGCTTAAATCATCAGAGATTTTCAGAACAGCATCAGGGTTGGGTTTTACAAGCTCTGTATCGATCCCGTCATGAATAACGCTGATGTCACTGCGAAACGGCTCTGGGAATGTACTTGCTTGAAATTCGGTCGGGCTGATTCCTGCGTCCTCAGCATCAAAATGCAAGGAGTTGTTAAGATTGCGCAGCCGCAGTCGCAGCGCGTTGCTGCGCAAATCCTTGGTCTCAAACTCAGGATAAATTTACGCTGTCCCCTGAATCGAGGTGATAGAGCTCGCAATAAATTTCCATCTTTGCGTCTGGCCAAACGTCTTTCAAAAACATCGGCTCGCCCCAACCATGATGGGCAAGGATCACATCAGGGTTCAGTCCATTTTCCTTCCAAGCAAGGGCCTGCCGATAACACGCATCCGCACGAATGACCTTTGTCTCCAGATCAGCAAGCCAAGGATGCACGTCTTTGGACGAGGCGCGCGCAATCTTTCAGGGCAATAATTGCACGCCTTTCCAACCAGTACGCTTCTCTACTTTCGGTGTCAGGGAGAAAACCTGATGCCCTTGTTCCACCAAAGCCGGCGCGAGATGTTTATACTGTCCCGGAAAATTCTGGTGGATAATTAGAATCTGCATCGCTCAAAGCCCGTTTGTATTTTGAAAGCACTATAGAAACACCGATGTGGCAGGCCAATGGCGATTTGATGGGGGTGTTGGTACTGGACCCTTTAAAGGGCATCGCCTATCACAGTTTCAACGATATTTTCAGGCGCAACCCTAGCGCAATAAGGACTCACTCATGCAACCTTACGACGCCACCTCAATTGAAGCGAAATGGCAAGAGGCGTGGAATCTTGCGCAGACGTTTAAGGCAGAGCGCGACCCATCCAAGCCAAAATATTACGTATTGGAAATGTTTCCGTATCCGTCAGGCCGCATTCATATGGGCCATGTGCGCAACTACACCATGGGTGATGTCATCGCGCGGTATAAGATGAGCACAGGACATAACGTGCTCCACCCAATGGGTTGGGACGCGTTTGGTATGCCTGCAGAAAATGCTGCGATGGCGATTGGCGGTCATCCAAAGGATTGGACATACGGCAACATCGCAGACATGCGTGAGCAAATGAAGCCGCTTGGCCTGTCGATTGACTGGTCGCGCGAATTTGCGACCTGCGACGTGGACTATTATGGTCAGCAGCAAGCCTTGTTCCTAGATTTCCTCGATGAAGGTCTGGTCTATCGCAAAAATGCTGTGGTTAACTGGGATCCAGTGGACATGACCGTGC
Source organism: Planktotalea sp. (assembly GCA_024645145.1). Classification (GTDB taxonomy): domain Bacteria; phylum Pseudomonadota; class Alphaproteobacteria; order Rhodobacterales; family Rhodobacteraceae; genus Planktotalea. Next base: position 250 of record JAHEGL010000431.1, on the reverse strand, counting down.
TTGCGAATGAGCAAGTTGAAGCGGGTCGCGGGTGGCGTTCCGGCGCATTGGTAGAGCGTCGCGAGTTAACACAGTGGTTCTTCAAAATTTCCGATCACTCAGAAGAATTGCTTGGCGCTCTGGATGGTTTGGACAATTGGCCCGCGAAAGTGAAGCTGATGCAAGAGAATTGGATAGGCAAGTCGCGCGGTCTTCAATTCGCGTTCTCCACAATCGACGCCCCTGATGGTCATGACCGGATCGAAGTCTA
>JAHEGL010000426.1 GCA_024645145.1 Planktotalea sp. | reverse complement strand
ACGCCTTGCGCACTTCCTCAAAACAAAGAGCCTCTCATGAGCGACTGGACCAAAAAGCTACCTGCGACCGCTGCCGCATATATCGAAGGGCGCAAATTGGACGAGGTCGAATGCATCATTTCTGATCTACCTGGCATCGCACGCGGAAAAGCGGTTCCAGCCAGTAAGTTCGCCAAACAGGACCAATTCTTCCTGCCTGACTCCATCTTTTATCAAACCATCACAGGGGATTGGGGCGAAGCGGCTGGCGACGAGGGTTTCATCGAAAAGGACATGATCCTCAAGCCTGACATGGACACGGCAACGGCCGCGCCGTGGACGGGAGATTGGACACTACAGGTGATCCACGACGCATATGATCGCAAAGAACAGCCGGTCATGTTCTCCCCCCGCAACGTGCTTAAACATGTGGTGCAGCAATATCGTGATCGTGGCCTTGAGCCTGTTGTCGCGCCTGAAATGGAGTTCTTTCTGGTAGCGCGCAACATTGATCCAGCCAAAGCGATTGAACCGATGATGGGCCGTTCAGGCCGTCCTGCGGCTGCACGCCAAGCCTATTCGATGACGGCTGTCGACGAATTCGGCCCCGTAATCGATGACATCTATGACTTTGCCGAAGCGCAAGGGTTTGAGATCGACGGCATCACCCAAGAAGGCGGCGCAGGTCAGTTGGAAATCAACCTCCAGCACGGCGATCCGGTCAAACTTGCCGATGAAGTCTTCTTCTTCAAACGCCTTATCCGCGAAGCGGCTTTGCGACACGATTGCTTTGCAACCTTCATGGCCAAACCGATTGAGCAAGAGCCGGGCAGCGCCATGCACATCCATCATTCTGTGCTCGATATCGAGACGGGTCAGAACATCTTTTCCGGTCCTCAAGGTGGTGAAACAGATGCATTTTTCCACTATATCGCGGGTCTTCAAAACCATCTGCCCTCTGCCATCGCGGTGCTTGCCCCTTATGTGAATAGCTATCGTCGTTACGTCAAAGATCACGCCGCCCCTATCAATCTAGAATGGGCGCGCGACAATCGCACAACGGGCATTCGCATTCCTTTATCGGGTCCAGAAGCGCGCCGCGTTGAAAACCGTCTCGCAGGAATGGACTGTAACCCCTACCTTGGGATCGCAGCTTCATTGGCCTGCGGTTTGCTCGGTTTGATCGAAGAAGAACGCCCCGACAAACAGTTCAAAGGCGATGCATATGACGGTGAGGAAGACATTCCACGCACCCTTGGCGAAGCGCTCAATATCTTTGAGCAAGCCACAGATCTGCACAGCATTTTGCATCCCGAATTTGCGCGTGTTTACGCAATCGTAAAGCGTGCGGAATATGAAGAGTTTCTTCAGGTTATTTCGCCATGGGAACGTGAACACCTGCTACTCAACGTATGAACCTCCTGTTTTCAAACGATAAACGTGGCGAGTATCCCGCGAGCTGGTATGCCGCTGATGCGACACCATTAGCCCCCTTCGACAGGTTTCGCGGCGAAACCTCTGCGGATGTGTGCATCGTTGGTGGTGGCTACACGGGCCTCTCTGCAGCCCTTCATCTCGCAGAGCTGGGGTATGATGTCGTTGTTCTAGAAGCACATCGCGTGGGCTTTGGCGCCTCTGGTCGTAACGGCGGACAGCTTGGCTCTGGTCAACGTATGGATCAGGACGGACTTGAAGATTTGATGGGCAAAGATGTCGCCCGCAAGTTCTGGGACTTAGCTGAAGACGCGAAAAAACTCGTTAAGGGCCTGATCACAAAGCACAATATCGACTGTCACCTCAAACCGGGAGTCGCCGATCTAGGTTTTGGCAAACGCGATGTTGGCGAACTGCAAGACTATGCTAAAAAGCTGCAAGATGACTATGGCTTTGGCGACGTTAGCCCGCTTAACAAAGAGGAAAGCCAAGCCCTCTGCCCGTCCCCAGCATATAATGGTGGTATGATGGATTGGGGCGCGGCGCATCTGCAACCTTTGTCTTTCGCGCTTGGTCTTGCCAAAGCAGCCTCAAACGCGGGCGCGCGAGTCTTTGAGAACGCCCATGTACATCACATTAAAGAAGGCCCGAAAGTTACGGTGCAAACCGATCAGGGCCGCGTCAAAGCGGATCACGTTATCCTTGCGGGCAACGGATACCTTGGCAATCTCAACCGTAAAGTCTCAGCGCGCGTCATGCCAATCAACAACTTCATCGCCGCGACCGAGCCTTTGGGCGATGACGCGGCAAAGGTCCTCACCAAAGACATCGCAGTCGCAGATACAAAATTTGTCGTGAATTATTTCAGGCTCAGCCACGACAGCCGTCTCCTATTCGGCGGCGGTGAAAGCTACGGCTATCGTTTTCCCAGCGATATCGCTGCGAAAGTACGCAAACCAATGTGCGAGATTTTCCCGCACTTGCGTGATGTGAAAATCGATCATGCATGGGGTGGAACCCTTGGGATCACGATGAAACGCATGCCCTATCTCACCCGTGTTGCGCCCAATATTCTAAACGCGTCTGGTTATTCCGGCCATGGCGTTGGCAATGCTGTGCAAGCAGGTGAACTGATGGCCCAAGCAATTCATGGGCAAGACAGCGGTTTCAACACAATGGCCAGCATCCCAAGCCCAAGCTTCCCGGGTGCAGGTGCTTTGCGCACGCCGCTCTTGACCCTCGCGATGAGCTGGTATGCGCTGCGGGATAAACTTGGCGTGTGATTACTTGCTGAGCTTGCCGAGCTTTTCTTGAAGTTCTGCAAGTTGCGTTTTAATCGCGTCTAAATCTTCTTTGGATTCAGAGGACTCCACCACAGGTTCGGAGGGTTTTGCCTCTGGCGTTGTGCTCCATTGCCCCCCTGTCATCGCCTTGAAAAACGCTTCTTGCTGGGCGCGAAATGCGTCCATTCCGGGCATTTGGGCGATCGGGTTGGCTTTGGCCATATTGTCCACGACTTTGCTTTGGCTGTCGCGAAGCATATCAAAAGACATCGCCAAGAATTGCGGCACGACGCTGCTGGCTTGGCTGGTGTAGCTGCGCACAAGGTCGGTGAGCACGGCGACAGGCAAAACGCTTTCGCCTTTGCTTTCGCGCTCTGCAACGATTTGCAAGAGATACTGGCGCGTAAGATCATCACCGGACTTCAGATCAACGATCTTCACGTCACGCCCGTCACTGATGAAACCAGAGATGTCTTCAAGCGTAACGTAGTCGCTGGTCTCTGTATTATAGAGCCTGCGGCTCGCGTAGCGTTTGATCAACAAAGGGGTCTTGGCGTTGGTCACTTTAGGCTCCCTCCCAAAATGCAGCAG
>JAHEGL010000423.1 GCA_024645145.1 Planktotalea sp. | reverse complement strand
CGTGAAATGCTGATGCAAGATCTCATACACTTCGGTGTAAACGTGCATGACCATGACTTGCGCCCTGTTGCCGCTTATCTTGGCAAACCGGGCAATCCTGAATTGGGTGGATTGTCGTTTACAGAGTACCAGCGCCGACAAGACCACTTCAAAGACGCAGAGATGGCCGCCCTTACAGATACACATCGTTTCATTGAACGCGGGCGCGAAATCTACGGGTATCAACATTTCATTTGCGACACAGGCGGCTCCATCTGTGAATGGGTTGACCCTGAGAACCCGAACGATCCGTTGCTCAGCGCGTTGGCGCAAGAGTGCATGATGGTCTGGATCGAAGGGAGCGACGCCCACACGGAAAGCTTGATTGAACGCTTTGATAAAGAGCCCAAGCCGATGTCCTATCAACCGGATTTTCTTGCAAGGGTTTGGAAGAAATACTTGAGCGATAACAATATGAAAGAGAACGACGTTAATCCAAATGAATTCATTCGTTGGACCTATGCGCAAGCCCTCGCTCACCGCCAACCGCGCTACGCAGCGATGGCTCGTAATTTTGGGATTACCGTACAAGCCTCTGATATGGCCGGTGTGACCAATGAAGCGTCTTTCATAGATGTGATCGCCGACGCCCTTGCTGCGCACAGCGCGTAGACCTATCTCAGCACTCCCAACCACAGAAAGTCCGGTGCGATGCCGATAAAACTCCCAGCCGACCTCCCTGCTTATGAGGTTCTTCGACGTGAAGGCGTCATGCTCGTGTCCGAGGACGAAGCCGCACGTCAGGATATTCGCCCATTGCGGATCGCATTGCTCAATCTGATGCCTAAAAAGATTCAGACAGAGAACCAGTTTGCGCGTTTGATCGGCGCGACCCCTTTGCAAATCGAATTTTCATTGATCCGAATGAGCGAACACCAAACTCGTAACACGGCCGCGGAGCATATGGAGAGCTTTTATCGCCCCTTCTCAGAAGTGAAGAATGAAAAATTCGACGGTCTGATCATTACGGGTGCCCCGATCGAACATTTGCCATTCGGCGATGTGACGTATTGGGAAGAACTCTGTGATGTCTTCGAGTGGACGCAAACCCACGTACATTCTACTTTGGGCGTCTGCTGGGGTGGTATGGCAATGATCAACTATTTCCACGACGTGAAGAAACATATCTTGGAGCAAAAGTTGTTTGGCTGTTATCGCCACGCTAACCTTGCACCATCGTCGCCTTTTTTACGTGGTTTTTCAGATGATTGCGTAATCCCTGTGAGCCGTTGGACCGAAATGCACCAAGCTGAAATTGATGCAAACAAGGATCTCGCGACGCTGCTGTCCAGCGACGGCGCCGGCCCCTGTTTGGTTGAAGATCCAAAGCACCGCGCGCTCTATATCTTTAATCATTTCGAGTACGACTCAGGCACGCTCAAGCAAGAATATGACCGCGATGTTGCTGAAGGGACGCCCATCAACGTGCCGATGAATTACTATCCCAATGATGACCCGTCCCAACCGCCGCAAAACCGCTGGCGTAGTCACGCGCATCTTCTTTATGGCAATTGGATCAATGAGATATACCAAACCACGCCTTATGAAAGCGATCTGATTGGTGTTTAAAATCTTGTTCTATACCCTCGCAGTCTTAATTGTGTTCGCAGCCATCACGCTGTGGCGTGCAAATGCGCGCGAAGCGGCGGCAGAGGCGGCCTACCCACCAGAAGGGCAATTCATCGACGTGGACGGCACCAAGGTCCACGCGGTTGTGCGCGGCTCTGGGCCTGACCTAATTTTAATACACGGTGCGTCAGGATCGACGCGCGATGTCACGTTCTCACTTGTTGAAAAGCTTGAACAAGAATTTCGCGTCATCGCCTTTGACCGGCCCGGTCTTGGCTACACAGCCCGCATCACGAAAGATGGCGAAACACTCAACCAACAAGCGGACTTGCTCGCTGCTGCAGCACGTAAACTCGGGGCTGTGAACCCAATCGTTGTCGGTCATTCCTTTGGCGGAGCCGTTGCTTTGAACTGGGCCGTGAACCACCCTGACACTATGGCCGCGCTTGTTTTGCTTGCCGCGCCCTCTAACCCTTGGAAAACGCCGATTGACCAGCTCTATCGCGCCACGTCGTCCAAATTTGGTGCAACATTTTTGGTTCCACTACTCACCGCATTTGTGCCGAACTCCTACGTTGCAAACGCATTTTCAGAAGTGTTTGAGCCGCAAGATGCACCTGAAGGGTATGCAGCGTATTTTGGCCCTGGTATCACGCTGAGACGGCATGCAATGATCGCAAACGCGCGCCAGCGCACGCATTTACTGCCTGACGTCAAAGCGATGGTGCCACGCTATGGCGAAATAGATGTGCCAACCGAAATCTTACATGGCGATGTCGACACGATCGTTGGGCTCTCGATCCACTCAGCTCTACTGGTAGATCAGATCGAAGACGCCAATCTGACCGTGTTAGAAGGCATTGGCCATATGCCACAACACGCATCTGAGCCCGAGGTTATCGACGCAATCCAACGTGCCGCTGCCCGCGCCCGATTGCGATAAACTGCACCGCCCGGCATAGCGAACCAACAAAATAGGACTGCGTGACATGAACCTGCCATTTGACGGTGCAATCAGCACTTTTTACAGCGAACAAGCCCCGGATGATGTGCGTGATGCGATTAAAAATAGCGAAAGTGGCGCCATTCTCAGCGACACGTTCCCCTATGATGCGCGTCTGAAGCGTAAACGGTATGAAAAAGAAATGGCCGCGTTGCAGATCGAACTAGTGCGATTTCAGTATTGGGTGCGCGAAACGGGTCAACGCGTTGCCATCGTGTTTGAAGGACGCGATGCTGCGGGCAAAGGCGGGACAATCAAACGCTTTCGCGAAAACCTTAACCCGCGGGCAGCCAATGTTGTAGCACTCTCTAAACCGACAGAGCGTGAACAAAGCCAATGGTATTTTCAACGCTATATTGATCATCTTCCCTCTGGTGGTGAGATCACGTTTTTTGATCGTAGCTGGTACAACCGCGGCGTGGTCGAACATGTGTTTGAGTTTTGCACACCCGAGCAACGCGAAGTGTTTTTCAAACAGGTCACACAGTTTGAAGATATGATCGTGAATGAAGGAATTACGCTCGTGAAGTTCTGGCTGAATGTGGGCCGCGAAGAACAATTGCGTCGCTTTCTGGAGCGTGAACGCGATCCACTGAAACAATGGAAACTTTCATGGATCGACTTTGAAGGTCTGAACCGATGGGATGCTTATTCCGCAGCAATTCAAGAAAACATGC